>NZ_JAGQEG010000036.1 GCF_018305005.1 Collimonas silvisoli | reverse complement strand
CAAAAGGATAGGAGACAGACAACATGCTGGCATTACTCGGTTTCATCACCATCGTCACCTTGCTGGCGGCGATCCTCACAAAGAAAATGTCGCCGCTGGTGGCCCTGATCGCGATCCCCATCGCTGCCGCCCTGATAGGCGGCTTTGGGCTCGACACCTCCAAATTCATCGTGTCAGGCATCACCAATATTGCGCCGGTGGCCGGCATGTTCGTATTCGCGATTCTGTTCTTCGGCATAGTCACCGACGCCGGCATGCTGGACCCGATCATCTCCGCCATCCTGCGCATCGTCGGCAGCCGCCCTACCCGCATCGTTCCCGGCACCGCGCTGCTGGCGCTGCTGATCCATCTGGACGGTTCGGGCGCGGTCACCTTCCTGGTGACGATTCCCGCCATGCTGCCGCTCTACCAGCGCCTCGGAATAGACAAGCGCATCCTGGCTTGCGTCGCCTCGCTGGCGGCCGGTGTCAATTTCCTGCCATGGACCGGCCCCATGATTCGCGCCTCCGCTGCCTTGCATATCCCGGTCAGCGAGATTTTCGCGCCCTTGATTCCGGTGCAGATTGCCGGCCTGATATTCGTTTTTTCGGTGGCCTATTACCTGGGCTTGAAAGAAGAGCGGCGTCTCGGCCTGACTCAAGGTACGGCCGTCGGTTTCGTCCACACCCATGAATTGTCAGAAGCAGAAAAGAGCATCCGTCGTCCGCAGAATTTCTGGATCAATATCGTGCTGACCGTTTTTGTATTGGGCCTGATGATCAGCGGGAAAATCGATCCGGTGGTGATGTTCATGGTCGGCGTGGTGCTGGCCTTGATGATCAATTATCGCAACGCCGATATGCAGCGCACGCGTATCGATGCGCATGCCAAAGCCGCCTTGCTGATGGCCAGCATCTTGTTTGCTGCCGGCGTATTCACCGGCATCATGAGCAAATCCGGCATGTTGTCGGCCATGGCCAAGATGGCGGTCGGCCTGGTGCCGCCGTCCATGGCCTCGCATATTCCGGTGGTGCTGGGGCTGCTTTCGATGCCGCTTTCCATGCTGTTCGATCCCGATTCTTTTTACTTCGGCGTGCTGCCGGTGATCGCAGAAGTCGGCCATATGCTGGGCGTGCAACCGCTGCATGTGGCGCAAGCCGCGCTGCTAGGCCAGATGACCACCGGCTTTCCGGTCAGCCCGCTGACACCTGCCACTTTTCTGGTGGCCGGCCTGGCTGGTATCGATTTGGCCGATCACCAGAAATACACTTTTAAATATCTGTTCGCGGCATCCGTCATCATGACGATTGCCTGTGTCGCGATCGGCGTCTTCCCTTTGTAAAACGAGTACCTGGATTGAGGAATTTATCGTGAGGCATATCAGAATCGGCGCCGGCGCCGGTTATTCCGGCGACCGCATCGAACCCGCCATCGAGCTGGCAGAAAAAGGCGAGATCGACTACCTGGTCTTTGAATGCCTGGCCGAGCGCACCATCGCCATCGCCCAGCAAAGCAAGATGAAAAATCCAACTCTGGGTTTCGATCCGCTGCTGGCAGAGCGGATGCAAGCGGTGCTCGGCATCTGCAGCGAAAAGAAAATCAAGATCATCACCAATATGGGCGCGGCCAACCCGCTGGCCGCGGCGGCGATGGTCAGGCAGATCGCGCTATCCATGAATCTCAAGCTGAAGGTGGCTGCAGTGATTGGCGACGACGTACTGGATATCTTGAAAGCAGGCGCCTACATCAGTGATCAAGATATCTTGGTCAACACCCTGGGCGACAAGCTGCTTTCGGCCAATGCCTACATCGGCGCCGCGCCGCTGGTAGCGGCGCTGGCGCAAGGCGCCGATGTCATCGTCACCGGCCGCGTCGCCGATCCGGCTCTGTTCCTGGCGCCTTTGATTCACGAGTTCAACTGGGCCATGGACGATTGGCATCGCCTGGGACAGGGCACACTGGTCGGCCACTTGCTCGAATGCGCAGGCCAGGTCAGCGGCGGCTATTTCGCCGATCCAGGCTACAAGGATGTGCAGGGGCTGGCGCGGCTGGGTTTCCCGATCGGCGAAGTGGCGGAGGATGGCTCGGTGGTCATCACCAAAGTAGCGGGATCCGGCGGCCAAGTGACGCCTGCTACCTGCAAAGAACAACTGCTGTACGAGATACACGACCCCGCCGGTTATCTGACGCCGGACGTGGTGGCCGATTTCTCGGGAGTGACGATGAAGGAAATCGGTCCCGACCAGGTTCTGGTGCAAGGCGCAAGCGGACGCGCCAGGCCGGATACCCTGAAAGTATCGATAGGTTATATCGACAGCTATATCGGCGAAGGACAAATCTCCTACGCCGGACCGGGAGCGCTAGCGCGCGCCAGGCTGGCGCAAGCCATCGTTGCGGAAAGACTGGAGTTGAGTGCGGTGAAATTCGACGAAATCCGCTACGACCTGCTGGGAGTCGACGCCATCCATGGCACGAGCTTGTCGGTACAAACCTCCGAACCTTATGAAGTGCGCGTCAGAGTGGCCGCCCGCAGCGATAACATGCGCGACGCGGTCCGCATCGGCAACGAAGTCGAAACGCTGTATACCTGTGGACCGGCAGCCGGCGGCGGCGTCACCAAATCTGCAAAAGAAGTGGTCGCCGTGCAGTCCTGCCTGCTGCCACGCCAGCTGGTAAAAACCGCTGTTCATTTCGAGTGAGAACCAAGATGAAATTACGCGAACTTGCCCATTCCCGCGCCGGCGACAAAGGCGACATTTCGAATATCTCAGTGATCGTCTATCAGGAAAAAGACTATGCGTTACTGGAAAAATACCTGACTGCGGAAAGAGTCAAAGCCCATTTTTCGGACATCGTGCAAGGCGACGTGCTGCGCTATGCACTGCCGACTCTAGGCGCGCTGAATTTCGTCATGCAACGCGCTCTGGGCGGCGGCGTCACGCGCTCGCTTGCGCTCGATGCCCACGGCAAATGCCTGAGTTCGGCGATAATGAAGCTGGAAATCCCTGACGACATAAAACCATCCTGACGCATCCATCCCGCCAAGAAAGGAAGTCCATGAGAACACAGATTCGCCGCTTGCCCGCCCGCGCCGCACTCGCTTTGACGCTTGCTACACTGGGAGCTGTAGCCTCCGCGCAAGCGCTGACGCCGGAAACCCAGCGTTACCACGACATCTACAAAGAACTGGTGGAAATCAACACCACGCACTCCGTGGGCGATACCGCCAAAGCCACCCGCGCCATGCAAAAACATTTGCTGGACGCCGGCTTCGCGAGTAGCGACATCCAGCTGTTCGAGCCGTTTCCGCGCAAGGGCAGCCTGGTGTTGCGCTTCAAGGGCAATGGCAGCAAGCAGCCGCTGTTGCTGCTGGCGCATATCGACGTAGTCGAAGCCAAGCGCGAAGACTGGAAAACCGATCCCTTTCAGTTGCAGGAAAGCGGCGGCTACTTCACCGCCCGCGGTTCCATCGACGACAAAGCCATGGCTTCAGCCTTCGTCTCGGTGCTGAGCCAGCTGAAACAGGAAGGATTCAAACCTAGCCGCGACATCATCCTGGCCCTGACCGCCGACGAAGAACGCGGCGATGTGCCGAGCAACGGCGCTTACTGGCTGATCAACAACAAACCCGAACTGCTGAAAGCCGAGTTCGGCATCAACGAAGGCGGCGGCGGCGAACTGCGCGGCGGCAGACCTAATCTGCACCGCTTGCAAGTCGCCGAGAAAATGTACACCACCTATGAACTGGAAGCACGCGATGTCGGCGGCCACAGTTCGATCCCGACCGCCAACAACCCGATCTACGCCCTCTCCGCCGCACTCGACAGATTGGGCGCCTACCGCTTTCCAGTGCACCTGGCCGACGTTACGCAAACTTATTTCGCCCGCAGCGCGGCGTTTGCCAGCGGCCAGTTGGCGGCGGACATGCGCGCAGTCGGCAGCGGCAAACCGGATGCCGCCGTGATCGACCGTCTGTCGGCCACCCCCGCCTACAATGCACAGTTGCGCACCACCTGCGTGGCGACCATGGTCACCGCCGGCCACGCCGAAAACGCTCTGCCGCAATCGGCCAAGGCCACGGTCAATTGCCGCATCCTGCCGCAAGACGATCCGCAAGATATCGATCGCCAGCTCAAGCAGGTGATCAATAACGACAAGATTACCGTGCGCTACATCAACCAGCCGCTGCGCAGCCCCGCGTCGCCGCTGAACGGCGATCTGGTGAAGACGGTGGAAACGCTGACGCAGGAAATGTGGCCCGGCGTGCCGGTAGTGCCGGCCATGAGCACCGGCGCCACCGACAGCCGCTTCATGCGCAATGCCGGCATCCCCATGTATGGTGTGACCGGGCTGTTTGCCGATCCGGCCGACTACCGCACCCATGGCCTGGACGAACGAGTCGAAATCCAGCGCCTGTACGACAGCCGTGAATTCCTTTACCGGCTGGTGAAGCGTCTGGCGCAATAAGATAGCAAACCGAAGCGGCTCCGGCGTTCGCCGGGGCTTCCTCCTTGCAGCCGAATTCGAGCGCAAGAACCAGAGTGCCCAGGGTCTCGATATGCCCTATGTTTCAATTGTGCAGCGCCCGCTGCTCGCCAATTGACGGACACTCCCCATGAACTTTATCGAACTGCTCCTGCTCGCCGCAATCTGGGGCGCATCCTTTCTCTTCCTGCGGATTGCCGCACCCGAATTCGGCCCCTTCGCATTGATCGCGCTGCGCGTCGGCATTGCTGCGCTGATGCTGGCCCCGGTGCTGCGTTCCGCTGCCGCCCGTAGCCAATGCCGCAGCAAAGCGTGGCCCTTGCTGGTGGTCGGCGTCAGCAATTCCGCACTTCCGTTTGGCCTGTTTGCTTATTCAACGCTGTACGTCAATGCCGGCATCGATTCCATACTGAATGCGACCACGCCGATCTGGGCTGCCATGATCGCAGCGCTGTGGTTTCAGCAAGCGCTGAATCGTGGCCAAATCTTTGGCTTGATGCTGGGACTGGCCGGCGTCGTGGTATTGGTTTGGGATACCGTAGGCGCCGGCATCGCAGGCGTGCCGCTGGCAATCGCCGCCGCGCTGCTGGCCACCGTATGTTACGGCTTCGCAGTGAATTACTCGAAACGCCATCTGGCCGGCGTCGAGCCGTTGGTGGTCGCCTTTGGCAGCCAGTTCTTCGCTACCATCGTGCTGCTGCCGCCGGCGCTGCTGTTCTGGCCGCAACAGGCTATCTCGCCGTCGATCTGGGCCGGTGTCGCCGCACTTGGCGTGGTCTGCACCGGCTTTGCCTACATCCTTTATTTTCGGCTGATCGAGCGAGTGGGCGTCGCTTATGCTGCATCCGTGACTTTCCTGATTCCGATTTTCGGTCTGATCTGGGGCGCTGTTTTCCTGGATGAAAAAGTCACGCCCACCATGCTAGCCGGGTGCACCATCACCCTGATCGGGACAGCGCTCGCCAGCGGTAAACTCAGCGGCTTGCGGATCAAGGCAAAGTCAAAGGGGGGAGCCGATATGCCTCTAGCCTATACGCAGCGGGTTGATAACGACAAACAGAGCAGGTAAGGATTCTCTTGTGAGCCGTTACCTGCAATGTTACATTTTCTCTTTTTGCAATTTCCGGCAGCAAAGGACGAAGAACCTTTGTCATGCCTTCATCAGGAAGAAAAAGATATGCGCGCCATCGGCAATTTTCTGTGGTTTGTTCTGGGCGGGGTGTTTATGGGTCTGGGCTGGTGGCTGATTGGCGTATTGGCCTTCATCACGATCGTCGGCATCCCATGGGGCAAAGCCTGCTTCGTGATTGGCCAGTTTACTTTTTTCCCTTTCGGTAAAGAAGCGGTGAGCCGAAAAGAACTGACAAACAAGGACGATATCGGCACCGGCGGTTTTGGTCTTATCGGTAATGTCATCTGGTTCGTGCTGGCCGGTATCTGGCTGGCTATCGGCCATGTACTCTCGGCTATCGCATGCTTCGTCACCATCATCGGCATTCCGTTTGGCATCCAGCACCTGAAGCTGGCGGGTATTGCGTTGGCGCCGATCGGGAAAACCATTGTGACCAAAGAAGTCGCGGCAGCGCTACGCAAGCAAGACGCAGAAGCAAGCGTCGCCAAACTGCGCAGCAAAACCTAATAAAACGCCGGATAAGTCGAATCACCGGTGCAGCCTCGACCGGAGACGCCAACTATTTCTTGGTGGCGCGGCTGGATTTCTGTTGCGCCACGTTCTCGACCGCGCCACGCACTTCGAATCGGACCTGGTCGACCACGGTCATTTTATGGTCCAGCAATTCCAGCACATGCCTGCCTGGCCATGGCATCCAATCGAAGACCAATTGCGAATCTGACGCCGTTGCCTGAAGGCTGGCTTTCTTGCCGGTCTTCGGCGCAAGCGAGGTTAGCAACTTGCCGTCCAGCCGCCATGTGCCGCTAGACAATCCATCTGCCGCAAAACGTATGCGTTGCCGCTGCGGCGGAATATCCGGATCGAGCGCTACCAGCATGCCTGGCGTCGGGTAGCGTATGGCGATGTTGATGTCGTCCGATCTGGCGGTCGTGATCAGGCTTTGTTCGGTCCCGGCCAGAAAATATTCCTGGCGCGGCGCTTCAAGCTTGTCGGCATAGCGGATATCTTGTTGCACCACACCGGCTGGTTTTTGCGGGATCTGTTGCCGTAGCTGGTCACGCGTGTGCAGGTATTGCATCACTTCTTGCCAGATCGGCGCGGCGCCGGTCACGCCGGACACATCCCACATCGGCAAACCGGAAGCATTGCCGACCCAGACGCCGACCGTATACCGATCCGAATAGCCAACCGCCCAGTTGTCGCGCATGTCTTTCGAGGTGCCGGTCTTGACCGCCGCCCAAACCCGTGTCGAGAGTGCATTTTCAAGGCCGAAAGTGCGGCTGCGGGCGCTGCGGTCGGCCAGGATATCGCCGATGATAAAACTGGCGCCCTGATCCATCACCTTGTGCATTGTCACTGCAGGATCGCTCAGCGCAGTACGCACGCCGCTGTAGCGCCCTTGATTGGCCAGCGCGCGATAGGCATTGCTCAACGCCAGCAGGCTGACATCGGCGCTGCCCAGCGCCAGGCTATAGCCGTAATAATCGCCGGATTCGCGCAGCTGAAACCCCAGGCCCTGCAAGCGTTCGAAAAAAGTCGTTGGCGTGACGGTTACCAGAGTCCGCACTGCCGGAATGTTCAAGGACGACGCCAGCGCGGTGCGCGCACTGACCAGGCCTTTAAACTGCTTGTCGTAATTTTGCGGAATATACAAACCGCTGGCGGTGGGCAGATTGATCGCCGAATCGTTCAGGATCGAGGCCGCGGTCAGCCATTTTTTTTCGATGGCCAGCTCGTATAAAAATGGTTTCAAGGTGGAACCGGCTTGGCGCAAGGCCAGCACGCCGTCGACCTCGGCAGCATTCGAAAACGAACCGCTGGAACCGACCCAGGCCAGGACATCGCCGCTGGCATTGTCGAGCACCACGATAGCGCCGTCTTCGATGTTGCGTTCAACCAAAGCCGCCAACTGCCGCCGCAAGGCATCGTTAGCGAAGCGCTGGACACCGGCGTCCAGCGTTGAGCGCACGGCTTGGCCGGGTGTACGCAGCAGTTTGCGCGCCAGATGGGGCGCCAGTTGCGGTGCGGTGGTGGTGACGATCACTTCGGAATTCGAGCCGCTGCGGACCAGCGCCAGCAAGGTGAAATCTTCCAGTCCCTTGCATTCCTGTGCCGCACGTTGTTCCTGCAAGATGCGGCAGGCGCGTTGCGCGACCCGGACCGGCGTCGCGTTCGGGCCGCGGATCAAGGCGACGGCAATCGCCGCCTCGCGCTGGCTCAAACCGCTAGGATGCTTGCCGAACAAGACCCGCGACAACGCATGTATGCCGACCAGCTCACCGCGAAAACTGACCAGGTTCAGATAGGCTTCCAGTATCTGATCTTTGCGCCAGTTACGCTCCAGCAGCTGCGCAACCATTACCTGCGACACCTTTTGCTGGATTGAACGTGGCGCAGTGCGACGCCGCAGATCGTCGTCCAGCAAACCCGCCAGTTGCATGGTGATGGTCGATGCGCCACGGGTCTTGGTGTTCCACAAATTGCCCCACGCGGCGGCAGCGACCGCATTCCAGTCGACCCCGCTATGCTGGTAAAAGCGCCGGTCTTCCGACGCCACCAAGGCATTGCGCAAGGCCGGCGACACATCCTCCAGCGCCACCCACGACAAGCGGCGTTCATTCGGATTCAGGCGGATCTGCTGCAGCAACTGCCCCTTGCGATCGTACAAGCTGGCTTCGGATGAACGGAATTCCTGTTGCACATCGGCGAAGCTTTGCAGGGCGTGCACCGGGGCGGCGCTCAGGGCCAGCAACAATGCAGCGCCCAGCCTCCGGCACCTGATACCAATCGAACTCACTTCACCGTCCATTTCGGATTGGGGCTTTCACCAAACATTTCCGGCGCATACATCGCTTCCACCCGGGTCGGCGGCAAGCTGAATTCGCCCTGGTTATTGATGCGGAAGGTATACGTCATCGTGAATTTCCCTTTCGGCACATATTCGTAATAACTGCGGAACGCTTCAAAACTGCGCTCTTCATACGCCACCCAGGCGCTGCCGCTAGGCCGCTCGCTGGTGGTGGCAATCGCCGAATCGCGTCCCAGGCCGGAACCGAGCAAGGTAGCGCCGGCCGGAATCGGATCGGTCACCACTACCCAGGTCATATCGGACTGCGCATCGACTTCGAGGTCGACTCGCACAATATCGCCACGCGTGTATTTGCCCTTCTCTTTTTGCTCGACCGGGACGATGTTCTTATTGATCCGGTAACCGCTTGTGAACGGCTTCTTCAACACCACCGCCGCCAGGCTTTGCACGGTGACCCAGGGCGCGCCGCTGCCGGCGTGGCTCAGCTTCAGCTCTGCCGGTGCAACGGATGACGGCCATGGCAATTGCAGCTTGCCGATCTCAGCCGTGGCGGCGCTGGCGGGCCAGTTGTAGCTTTGGCTGCCGCTCACGTTGGCGCCCTGCTCCAGGCTGGCTTTGCTGACACCGGCCACTTTCACAGACTCAAACTTGCGGGCGAATTTTTGCAGCGCCAGCGAACCCCACAGATTGGCCGTAGTGGTCGACCAGTGGCCGCGCAGCTGGCGCTGGATAGCGCCGTTGATCAGTTTCGGCATGTCTTCTTTCCAGGCTGGATTCTCCAGCATGGTCAGCACCAGCCGGTTGGCGTTGACGTCGCCGCTGGCCATCAGCCACCACCAGTAATCGCTGCTCTCGGTCGAAAAACCCATGCGCGTGCTTTGATAATTCAAGCGCGCACGGATGATCTGATCCGCTTCGGCCAGCCGCTTTGCGCGGTCCGGGATACTCGATACGCGTTGCAGAATATTGATCCAGTCCAGCAGCGCCGAGGTCGGCCACAGATTGGGCGACAGCTGGATCGAATCCAGCATTGCTGGCCGCACCCGGTCATAACGCGACAACGCTTCCAGCGCCGCCAGCTTGCGCACATCCAGATCTTTCTGCGGCGACCAGAACTCGCGCGTGATCTTGCCCTCCACAAACGCCGCCAGGCCATCCAGCATCTTGTCGCGGCTTTGCTGCGGAATCGCGAAACCGGATTCCTGCGTCACCGCCAGCAGATAGGCGGTCAGGATATCGCTGCCACGGCGGGCGTTGCCTTCATTCGGCGGATAGTAATAAGCCAGGCCATCGCTATCCAGATAAGTCGGCAGATCGTTCAGCACCTTTTGCCACAAGGCCTCGTCACGCAGACCGATCGCGCGCGAGGTCTTTTGCTCCAGGCAGGAGAATGGATAGTCGATGAAATAGCGCCGCAAGCCTTCATTGCCGGAAGCAAGCGACGGCGCCAGCGAGATCGCCAGGCCGCCACGGCCGGGCAGGCCGTCGGCGGGCGGCGCTACCGCCATGCTGAACGGCTTGTCGAGCTGGAACAAGCTGGCTTGCTGCACCGTCACCGGCACCGCCGGCACCACCCGCTGGGTGAACTTGATGCTGTCCTTGACCTTGGCGCCGCCCTGTTCCTGGGCGTTGATTTCCCACACCAGCTGGCCGACGTCTGCCGGCACCGTGACCGGCCATACCAGCTCGCGGGTTTCACCGGCGGGAATGTTCTGGTCCTTGTCTGGCAAGGGCGTCGTCGCCGTCAAGCCGACAGCCTGTGCCGTAGCATGGACTTGCATGGCGCGGGGGGTGGTGTTGCGCAGCGTTACCAGCGCGCTGAAATTATCGCCTTCGCGCACCAGCGGCGGCAGCCCGGAAATCAGTTGCAGATCCTGGGTCGAACGGATGCTGACGGCGCCGGTGCCGAACAGGCTGTCGCCGCTTTGCGCCACGGCGACTATCTTGAAACTGGTCAAGGAATCGTTCAACGGGATATCGACCTGGGTCCGGCCGTTGGCGTCCAGTACGATGATGGGCTTCCACAGCAGCAGGGTATCGAACAATTCGCGGGTCGGCGATTTACCACCGCCGCCGCCGGCAGGAATCGCCTTGCGGCCGTAATGGCGCTTGCCGACTACCTGCATTTGCGCGGTCGAGGTTTCCACTCCATAGCTGCGCCGCTGCAGCATCGCTTCCAGCAGATTCCAGCTCTTGTTGGGTTCCAGTTCCAGCAAGGCTTCATCGACTGCCGCCAGGGCGATCTCGGCGCCGGCCGCCGGTTTGCCGTTCGGCAGGTTGGCCTGGATATTCACCTTGGCCGTGGTGCGGATCGCATAACCAGGCTGATCCGCCTTGAGCGTCACCGCCAATTGGTTGGCGGCAGTGCCGACCGTGATTTCGGCAATCCCGAATTTATAGGCTGGCTTGGCCAGGTCGACGGTGGCGCTCGGCGCCTGGTATTCCTTGAATTCGCTCCACCAGTTCAAGGGTTCTTTCCAACCCCAGATAAAGAAGGAATACCACGGCACCTCGCGCATGCGGCCGCGCACCGCCAGCACCGAGACGAACACATTGGGGCCGTAACTGGCTTTGACCGGCAGGCTGAAGGTGGGATCCTGGCCGTTCAGTTGCACCACCCGGGTTTCGATCACGCCTTCGCGCTCCACCGCGATCAGGGCGGTGGCGTAACGGAAAGGCATGCGCACCTGGAACTTGGCGCTTTCGCCGGGCTGATAAGTTTTTTTCTCAGGCAGTATGTCGATGCGGTCCTGGTTCTCGCCATCGAACCATACCTCGCCTTGTCTGGTGACCCAGACCGAACTGGTAGCCAGGGCGACCTTGCCGCTCTCATCCTTGCCTTTGGCGGCGAGCACAATATTGCCCGGCTCGGCCAACTCCACGCTGCAAATCATCAAGCCGCGCGCATCGGTTTTACCGGAGCACAGCACGCCGAGATCGCTGCCGGTGGTAGTGTTTTCATAGGCGTAGAAACCACCCACCATGCGCTTGCGATGCGAGTTGGTTTGTTTCGACGAAGCGCTGATGTCAATCGGCACACCGGCTTGCGGCTGGCCGGCCGGATTCAGGGCAACCGCGGTCAGAGTCAGTTTTTTCTTGACCGAAACCCACTCCCCGGCTTTCAAGCCAACCACCACTGCCGCCGGCCACATCGGCGTAACGCTCGATATGGTCTGGATTTCGCCGTTCGGATCGGCGTAAGTCATTTCGGTCAGCAATTCCTTCGGCGCCGTGATGGCCGGCAGTTCCTTCACCAGCGTTTTGCCGGCGCCGTTTTTATCCAGGGTCACCGGTAATTTGTCGGCCACGATTTTCTGGTCGTCGGCGCTGCTGTCATCGTCATTGCGCGCAGCTGCAAAGGAATAACCATCGTAGCCGGCAAAATTCACGGCCTTGGCGCGCAGCAGGCTGGTGATGTGCACCGATTGGCCGGAAGCGCCGCCGCCGTTCAAATAGTTGAGTTGCACGGCTAGCGGCACTTCCTTGGGCGCGATCAATGTCTTCGGCGGCGTGATCCGTCCCTGCAGCAGAGGCAGACGGAATTCTTCGACGCGGAAACTGCCGCTGCTATAGCTGCGCCGATTGGCGTCGTAGCCTCCGGCGTCTGAGTTAGCATCTGAGTTAGCGTCGGCGTCAGCACCGTCACCGCCGCTGACGCCGCTCTTGACCTTGCCGCCATCCAGCACTACCTCATAGCGGCCAAGCTTGGCTTCTTTCGGAATCTGGAACACGGTCTCGGCATTTTTCTGGCCGCGCCAGTTCAACGCAAACTGATATTCCTGGCCGCTGCCCTGATGCGTGATACGCACCCGCGTCGGCAGCTTATCGCTCGGCAGCAGGCCGAAACCCTGCTGGGTTTCGGTGCGGATCACGTGTTTCATCGAGACCGTTTCGCCGGCCCGGAACAGGGTGCGGTCAAACACCGTGTGGGCGCGCACCGTGGCGGATTTGTCATAGTCCGTCGGCAGGTTGAAACGCCAGGATTCGATGCCGTCATTCCACGAAGTCAGCGCAAAAGCCATGTCGGCCCGGCCTTTTTCATCGGTCTTGCGGGCGCTGACAAAAAGACCGTCGATCTGGCCCGGCTCATTGCTGGCGCCGTTACGACAAGCGTCCAGCGGGAATTCCGGCACCATGGCAATCCCCGTTTTATCGGTCTTGCCGTGCCACAGCTCGGTGCCGCGGCAATCGGAAATGCGGACATCGGCGTCGCTCACCGGCTTGGCGCTATCCAGCGTGGTAACCCACACCGCGCCGTTCTGCCGGCCGATCTTGACATGCACCGATAAATTAGTCACCAGCGCGCTGGTCCGCACATACATGGGCGCGGCTTTGCCTAACAGGGCTGCACCCAGCTTTTGCGACTCCAGTTCGACCACATAGAATCCCGGATCCTTGAGAGGAATGCCGATCACTTCGAACGGCCGCACGCCGTCCTTGCTGTCCGGCGACGGCGGCAGGGTCAGGGTTTTGGCGCCGCTTTGCTTCGCCAGCAAACCGATGCTGCGCGTTTCCACCTGCTTCTTGTTGATGGTCACCGTGGTTTCGTGATAACGCCTGAGCTTGGTCAGCCAGGCAATGATGTTCTGGTCATCGCTGACTTTCAGATTGCTGACCGTACCTGGATTGACTTTACCGTCGGCGCTGCGCGCCAGCATGCTGCTCTCGACGCTGCGCAAGGTCACAGGCAGCGTGGCGTCGGCGTTGAGTTCGATGATGCCAAACGGAGAAGAAGGAAATTTTGCCAGCGGCGGATAAGCCGCCATCCGTACTTTCAGCGGAAACGCGGCGGCGTTCGACAGCGGCCGCCCGTTCTCATCCTGGAAACCTCTCGGCAAGTCGACGCTGAGTTCCGATTTTTCTGCGAACGGCGGCTTGAAGCTGAGTTGCGTGACGGTTTCTTCGTTATCGTTTTTCTCAAAAAACGGCTTCAGCTTGCCGTTGGCGGCGTTCAGCGTCACACCTTCTGCCAGCTTGCGTGCGACCGGTACAGTGAACAATATGCGCAAGGGCAAAATCGGCGCACAGGCGGCATTGGCGTTCTCGCGCTGGCAACTGACGCTGGCGGTGAAAACCGGCCGCACCTTGAACTTGAAGACTTGCGGCTGACTGCTGGCGACGCCCGACGCCGTGCTCACGCCCTTGTCCCAGGTCAGGCGGACCGCGCTGTCGTTGGGCAAGCGTTGCTGGCATTGCACAGTGCTGACACGTTCGGGATTGATTTTGTCGGTAAATTTATCGAGCAGCTGCTTGCGGTCGGCAGCGGCGATGAACTTGACTGGAATCCGCTCGTGCACGCCTTCGGCTTCGCAATACACATGCTTCAGAATGCTGTCGCTGGTGGCAGCGCCGTTTTGCACCAGGATGAAAATCTGCTCTTCATCGATAGTGCCGCCCGATGGCATGACATTGACGACGGCAGGGCCGCCGGTATTGAATTGAAACGTGCTCTTGCCGCTGACTGCGGCGCCCGATAATAACTTGAATCCCGGTTTCAGGGCAAAGCTGCAACGTGTTCCCGGCGGCACGTCGCGCACAAAATCATAAATCCAGTTACGCTCATCGGCCCAGCGCCCGCTGCCGGCTTCAGGACAGCTGATATCGAATGGCGTCGGCGCCTTCGGATCGCCAAACTTGATGGCGGCTTCAGAGAAATTTACCCGCACCTGGCGCACCTGGGCAATTTCGCCTTGCGGCGAAAAACTGGTGACGCCGGCCGCATGCGCCATCTGGCCGCCCAGCAAAACCATGAGCAGCGCCAATGTGTTACGCGCGCCGGCAGCGGCGCCGGAGAGTCTACGGCCGAAAAAAAACAGCCCCGGAAACTTTACGGCGCTGCTGCTGGTTTGGGCTTTTTCTGTCGCTGCTTGCATAGCTATCCTCGGGCTCGGAATACGTGAAATATGACTTTGCGAGGATACAGCATCTCTATGTCTTTATGGCAATTTTATGATTTAGATAATGCTTGCAATCCTGATGCATGACCAGCGCCATAAGCTAGTGCTTGAAAATTGTTAGAAATCGACACGAGACTCTTCTCCTTCAGAAGATGTCTTTATGATAATTACGATCTTTCAGCTCCCGAGACATGTCCCTGGAGTTTTCTGAGCCAAACCCCGGCCCTTCATTTTGGTCAACTAGAAATTTTTTGTGGGAATACGTCAATGACGTATAATCAATCATATGCGTACCGTAATCGAGACTGAAATTTTTCAGCGATATGCATCGGAAATCTGGTCAGATACCGAGCGCGAAGAACTGGTTAACTGGATTGCCGTGAATTCTTTGTCCGGCGACGTCATCCCAGGTACAGATGGATTGCGCAAGGTACGTTATGCACGTGGTGGCATGGGCAAACGTGGAGGTGCGAGAGTAATTTATTACAACCTCCTTGATAACGGCGAAATATGGTTACTGATAGCGTACACAAAAGCCAAATTCGACAAGTTGCCAACACATTTCTTAAATAAACTTCGAGAGGAAATTCATCGTGGATAAAGAACTGGATCAATTTCAATCCGACTTGCTCAAATCGGTAAGCGATATGAAGGCAGGCAAAGCCGGGCGCTCAACTGCCGTTGCGGTTTCTCCTATTGCCAAGGCACGTACGCAGTCTGGTTTGTCGCAATCGCAATTCGCTGCACTCATGGGCGTATCGGTTCGGACATTACAGGAATGGGAGCAAGGCCGCCGCGCCCCATCTGGCGCCGCGCGGACATTGTTGAATATTGCAATACGCCATCCTGAAGTGCTTATCGAAGAATCCCGGCAAGCTGTGTATTTCAAATAACTGTCCCGCGAAATGAACAGCGGCTCAGCTCATGAAAACCAAGCCAAGAACAATTCGCGCTGCCGCTCAGTTCAAGGCAGGCGCCGCAGTCAAGCTGCCATCGGATGGCAGCGGTTGCAAGCCGATCAGGTGCATCACGAGCGGATAGACGTCTACGTTGTCGAATGGTGCTAAAACGATGCCTGCTTTGAACGCCGGCCCCGCTGCGATGAAAATTGCCTGCATCTCGGCAGCCATATTGTCATAGCCGTGGCCGCCGGCCGGGGTCCGTTCCGCAGCACGCGCGTCCGGCGCGATTTGCCAGCCGACTTCAGCCAGGCAGATGAAGCCCGGCACTCGCGGGTTCTGGCCGTAGTGGAAGCGCGGCGGTATTGCTTCCTTGCGCCAGCATTGCATATGCTGGTGCGGCTTCAGCAGCGCGCCGGCTAAAACACTGTCCTGCCCCGGCTTTGCCTCAAGTCCGGCATAGCTGCCGCTCGTCACTAGCCGGTAGCTGTCGGCCGGGGCGACCTGATCTAGCAGGATCACCCGCTGCTTGCTCATGGCTGCCATGCCATGGTCGGACACCAGCACTATATTGGCCTTGATGTTGCGCGCTTTGAGGCCGGCGACGAGACGCCCTATCGCCTCATCGACATGCGCCGCTGCCTGCGTGGTTTGCACCGCCTCCGGGCCGTATTCGTGCCCGGCATGATCGACGTCTTCGAAATAGAGCGTAAGAAAAACCGGGCGCGATGCTATTGGCCGGTCCAGCCAGCCAAGCAAGGTGTCGACGCGTTCGCTGGCCGGCACCTTGCTGTCGTAGCTGCGCCATTCGCTTGGACGAACGCCCTGGATGGCTGCCTCGGATCCCGGCCAGAACATGGTCGCGGTGCGCAGGCCGCGTTTCTCCGCTGTGCTCCATATCGGCTCCGCCTGGTCCCACCAGCGACGATCATTGGCAGCTTCTCGATTGCCAAGGCTGAAACGAATGCCTGGAATCCGGCTGTCCTCCATACTGTTGCCGACAATGCCGTTGCGATCCGGCCGGAGTCCTGTCACCAGTGTGTAGTGATTGGGGAAAGTTATCGATGGAAACGAGGGGTGCATCGCTTCGGCGCTGGCGCCTTGCGCCGCCAGCGCGTTGAGATTCGGCGTGACCCCGCGCTTCAGGTAGTCCGGCTTGAAGCCGTCGATCGACACCAGGATCACCGGCGCGACCGGCGTTGCTTGATCGCTTTGGGTTGAAGACGGTGGTGCGGTTAGCGCACATCCGACGACGATTGCAGGAAGAAATGCATAAAAAAGGCAGCGCAAAGCCAGGCGGGAAAAAACAATCTTCATGATATTTTCAATGAATCGCGATTAGCCCGAAGATACACGCGATTTATTACTGCCATATGAAAGCCGGGGAAATCGCGATTCCCGCTAGCTGAGCAATCGACCTCGTTCCGGAAGAATTAAAAAATATGACGATTTTTTATCTAAAATTTTTTGTATACATATGATCATTATTCCAGATGGGTTCAATCACGCTAAGAATGCAAATCAGGATCAGAAGATGAAGGAGATTCGTTCATTAAAATAACAGCATCTATTGGTGAGCCGCGTTACAAATTGGGGATGGCGGCAAGATCCAAGAACTGGACTGGGGTGCACCGGCAGGTCAAAATGGCGACATTTTTTTAAAATTTGTATACAATCTAATGAAAATAAATCCGCACAACGACGTGCCGGCTACATTAAAAAAACATGGCGGCGATCTATGGAGGGGGCGATGCGAGAACGGTTCGGCGGTTCGGTTTTGTTACACGATGCCGAGGATGTCGGCCAGATTCACTTCATGTTCGCCGCCGCTCAGACGCAAGGCGCGCTCGATATCAAGCAGATGCCGGTGCAGAGATCGTGTCGTCGGATTTTTTTCTCATGACTTCCATTTTTGCTTTTGGATTGCAAGCCCGCAGTCATGCTGCCGTAGTTTGCAACCGCCAGGCACAGATACAAACCGCAGGCACACGCCGCGCCAGATGCGTTGACGGTTCGCGTCGCGGTATCTGGCATGCAGTTTGCTTTTACATAAGCCTTATACCGACAATACATTGTGTTGCAAGTTGGCGATGAGTATCGGAAGATTGATCCGGCATGTTGCTTTTGGCATGAATTTGCAGCAATCTTCAGGCAGCAATTTTTACCTACGCAGGCAAAACAAAATGACTTCAACCATACCGCGTCTGGACATCGCCCATATCCGCAAAGCCTACCCGGCCGTACTGGCCAATGACGATGTCAATCTGCGCGTGGCCCCCGGTGAAATCCACGCCGTCCTCGGCGAAAACGGCGCCGGCAAATCGACCCTGATGAAAATCATCTTCGGCACGGTGAAACCGGATGCCGGCGAGATTTTCTGGAACGGCGAACAAGTGCACATCGCCAACCCGCATGTGGCGCGCAAGCTTGGCATTGCGATGGTGTTCCAGCATTTCTCTCTATTCGACACCCTCACCGTTGCGGAAAACATTGCACTCGGCCTGGCCTCGGATGTCAGCATGCCGCAGCTGGTGACGCAAATCCGCCAGACCGGGGAAAAGTACGGTCTGGAACTGGAACCGCATCGCCACGTGCACACGCTGTCGGTCGGCGAGCGCCAGCGTGTCGAGATCGTGCGCGCCTTGCTGACCAATCCGCAATTATTGATTCTCGACGAGCCGACTTCAGTGCTGACGCCGCAGGCAGTGGACAAGCTGTTCGTCACCCTGCGCAAACTGGCCGACGAGGGCTGCAGCATCCTCTACATCAGCCACAAGCTCGATGAAATCCGCGCTCTGTGCCACAACGCCACGGTCATGCGCAACGGCAGGGTCACCGGCAACTGCGATCCGCGCAACGAAACCAGCGCCGGCCTGTCGCGAATGATGATCGGCGACGAGCTGGTGCGTCTGCAGCGCGAACGTAATCCGGATACCCATCTGCAACGCAGCGAGCGCAAGCTGCATATCAACCGCTTGAGCTTGCCGAAAGCGCACCTGTTCGCCACCGAATTGCACGATATCGAATGCGAAGTACGGGCCGGCGAGATTGTCGGCATCGCCGGCGTTTCCGGCAACGGCCAGCAAGAGTTGCTGGCCACGTTATCCGGCGAGGACCAGCGCGCCGCGCCCAATATGCTGATGCTGGTAGGCCGCGCCGCCGGCCAGCTGGCGCCGAATCCACGGCGGGCGCTCGGCCTCGGGCTGGTGCCGGAGGAAAGGCTGGGACGCGGCGCGGTGCCGGCCATGACGCTGGCCGCCAACATGCTGCTGTCGCATCAGAAATCCCCTTTCGTCAAACGCGGCATGATCGATTTCGCTTATGCCCGCAGCGCTGCCGCCGCCATCATCGGCAACTTCAAGGTCAAGGCCAGCGGCCCCGATGCGCTGGCGAAAAGCCTGTCCGGCGGTAATCTGCAGAAATTCATCGTCGGCCGCGAACTGGAGCGCAAACCTAGCGTGTTCATCGTGGCGCAGCCGACCTGGGGGGTGGACGTGGGCGCGGCGGCGCAAATCCATGCTGAAATCCTGGCGTTGAAAAAGGAAGGTTGTGCCGTGTTGATTATTTCCGAAGAGCTCGATGAATTGTTTGCCCTGTGCGATCGCTTGCATGTGATTGCCAAGGGCCGCTTGTCGCCCTCGATTGCGATTGAACAAGCTACGCGCGAGCAGGTCGGTTTGTGGATGAGCGGCTTATGGCGGCAGGACGGGCAGGAGGCAGCGCATGCGTGACCTATGGCCCTGGAGACTGGAACTGCGCGGCACGCCATCGCGTTCGATGACCTATCTGTCGCCCGTACTGGCGATGGTCCTGACCATGCTGCTGGGCGCATTGCTGTTCATCGCGCTCGGCAAGGACCCGCTCGCCGGACTGAAAGTATTCCTGATCGATCCGTTCAACGGCAAGCGCGCCATCAGCGAGCTGCTGCTGAAATCGGTGCCCTTGATACTCTGCGCCCTGGGCCTGGCGGTGTGCTTTCGCGCCAATGTCTGGAATATCGGCGCCGAGGGCCAGTTCACCGTCGGCGCCTTGTTTGCCGGCGGCGCGCTGGTGTTGATCGATGTACCTGGCAATGCCCATGCGATCCCCGGCGGTTTCGGCTTGCTGCTGATGGTCGCCGCCGGCATCCTCGGCGGCGCTTTCTGGGCCAGCATCACGGCGCTGCTGCGCGACCGTTTCAACGCCAACGAAATCCTGGTGTCGCTGATGCTGACCTATGTCGCGCAGTTGTTGCTGATGTATGCAGTGAACGGGCCGTTGAAAGATCCGAACGGCATGAATTTCCCGCAATCGAAAGTGTTTTCCAGCGAGTTCATGCTGCCGATGCTGATGAGCGGCACCCGCCTGCACATCGGCTTTGCGGTGACGCTGGTGCTGGCGGTTGTGATGACGGTGTTCATGGCGCGCAGCTTGCGCGGCTTTTCTCTGTTCGTTGGCGGCACCGCTCCGCACGCGGCGCGTTACGCCGGCTTTTCCAGCCGCAGCGCATTGTGGGTGTCGCTGCTGATTTCCGGCAGCTTCGCCGGTCTGGCGGGTGCGTTTGAAATCGCCGGACCGATAGGCCAGTTGCTGCCGTCGGTATCGCCGGGCTACGGCTTCGCCGCCATCATCGTCGCCTTCATCGGCCGCCTGCATCCGGTCGGCGCGGTGCTGGGCGGACTGGTCATGTCCTTGCTGTACCTGGGCGGCGAGCTGGCGCAATCGCGGCTCGGCCTGCCGTCGGCGATTACCGGCGTGTTCCAGGGCATGCTGCTGTTTTTACTGCTGGCGAGCGATACCCTGATCGACTATCGGCTGCGCCGCAAAGCCAAAGTTTAAGGAAGGGCACATGGAACAATTCGCTTCTCTCATCGCTGCATCGATCAACGCCGGAACCCCGCTGCTGCTGGCGGCGCTCGGTTTGCTGATCAACGAACGCGCGGGCGTCCTCAATCTCGGCGCGGAAGGCATGATGCTGGTCGCCGCCATCGCCGGATTTGCGGTTGGCTACACCACCCACAGCCCGATGCTGGGTTTCTTGGCCGGTGCGCTCAGCGGAGTTTTGATGGCGGCGCTGTTTTCCTGGCTGGCGCTGGTGCTGGCGACCAATCAGGTGGCCACCGGCCTGGCATTGTCGATTTTCGGCGCGGGGCTGTCGGCCTTCATCGGCCAGCGTTTTGTCGGCCTGGCTTTGCCTTCGCAAACGCTGGCTATCCCGCTGCTCAGGGATATTCCGTTCCTCGGCCAGGCGTTGTTCCAGCAACATTGGATGAGCTATCTGGCCTTGCTGCTGTGCGCCGCTATCGGCTGGTTCATTTATCGCACCCGTTCCGGCCTGATCCTGCGCGCCGTCGGCGAATCGCCGGAATCGGCGCATGCGCTGGGTTACCCGGTGCGCTGGATACGCTTTGCCGCGCTGCTGTTCGGCGGCGCCTGTTGCGGCCTGGCCGGGGCTTATTTATCGTTGGTGTATACGCCGATGTGGGTCGAGGGGCTGGTCTCCGGGCGCGGCTGGATCGCGCTGGCCTTGACCGCGTTTGCCACCTGGCGGCCGGCCCGCGTGCTGCTCGGCGCCTTGTTGTTCGGCGGCGTAACCATCCTCCAGTTTTACTTGCAAGGGATAGGCGTTACCCTGCCCTCGCAAATCCTGTCGATGCTGCCGTATCTAGCAACCGTCGTGGTGCTGGCGCTGATTTCACGTAATCCCGACTGGATTCGCCTGAACATGCCGGCCTCGCTGGGCAAGCCTTTCAAGCCGGGCGCAAGTTGAATTAAGAGTTAAGCTGCACACCTGAAAGCAAGTTGTTAGTACGTCGACCAACCATCACACCGAGGGAGTTACACATGAGAATTTCACGCAGAGCATCACTCGCCATGCTCACCGCACTGGCTGCCGCCACGCTGATCGGCTGCGGCAAGAAGGAGGAAGCGGCGCCGCCGGCAGCTCCCGCTTCGGCGCCGGCAGCAGCGCCGACCAAGGCCGAACCGTTGAAGGTAGCCTTCGTCTACATCGGACCGGTGGGCGACGCCGGCTGGACCTTCGCCCACGACAAGGGCCGCAAGGCAGTCGAAGAAAAATTCGGCGACAAGGTGAAAACCACTTTTGTGGAAAACGTTCCTGAATCCGCCGCCGACGCCGAGCGTGTGATCCGCCAGCTGGCGGTCGACGGCAACAAGCTGATCTTCGGCACCACCTTCGGCTACATGGAAGCGATGCTGAAAGTGGCCAAGGAATTCCCGGACGTCAAATTCGAGCACGCCACCGGTTTCAAAACCGCCGACAACCTGGCGCAGTACGATGTCCGCACCTATGAAGGCGCTTACCTGGCCGGCGTGGTGGCGGGCAAGATGAGCAAGTCGGGCAAGCTCGGCGTGGTCGCTTCGGTGCCGATTCCTGAAGTGATCCGCAATATCGATTCCTTCACCTTGGGTGCGCGCTCGGTCAATCCGAAAGCCACCACGCGCGTGGTGTGGGTCAACAAATGGTTCGACCCGGGCAAGGAGCGCGAAGCCGCCACCACGCTGATCGGCCAGGGCGTCGATGTGCTGATGCAAAACACCGATTCCGCCGCTGTAGTGCAGACCGCGCAGGAAAAGGGCGTGTACGCCTTCGGCTGGGATAGCGACATGACCGGCTTCGGTGCGAAAGCGCATCTGGCGGCATCCATGATCAACTGGGGCGTGTATTACAACAGGCGCGTCGGCGAAGTGCTGGACGGCAGCTGGAAAACCGGCAGCAGCTGGTTAGGCCTGAAGGACGACGGCATCGATCTCGGCGCTTTCAATCCCGACTTGCCGGCTGACGTCAAGGCCCTGGTGGCAGAACGCAAGAAAGCCATCGTCGACGGCAGCGCGCCGATCTGGAAAGGCCCGATCGTCGACAACGCCGGCAAGGAAGCGGTCGCCAAGGATGTCGTGGCAGACGATGCTTTCCTGCATGGCGTCAAATTTTACGTGCAGGGTGTAGAGGGTAAAGTGCCGGGCTGATCGCGCAAAGAATCGTGAAAATACGGAATCGGCCTTGTCACGAGGTCGATTCAAATCAAAGTAGTTGCGCCGAATAGAGCTGAGAAGAAATCCCTGCTGCAGAACGAGAGCGATGATTGCAAAGAGCTGAAACGGCAAATTCTCCGTTCCCAATACGCTACGCCGAAGTTACCGGGAGATACTTATCCAATGGGACGCAGCAAGACATCGCCTGGCACACGGAACAATAGCGAGAATAGTGTTGGATTGAAGCTGGGAATGTCGCCGGACGGCGTGACATTTAACAGTCGCGACGACGACAGCAGTCAAGCGCTCGGCTCCTCATACGGCAAACGCAGCAGCTTGGAATTGCGCTATCACAGCGAGTGCGCGAAATAGCGCGCTGCCGCCAACTGTAGCACTGCAGGTGTACTTGGCAGCGTCTTTGGCAATGTAACGAATGACCGTAGGCGCTAACTGAGGTTGCGGTTTTGGCTAGGTGTAGCGAGCCTCAATATGTCCGTCGACGACCCCTCAATACGCGCCAAATTATGAGACCCCTACCTATTCACTTTGCACGAGGGGTCTGAATCCCAGCGCCCTGAACAAATACGCCAGCGGCACAATTCACCTTCGATCAGACCAAGTTGTTTACAGCGCTGCAACAAGCCGCCCGTGCTATCGCCACTCTTTCGCTCAACAATGTCGGGCGCATCAGCCGTATTTCGTGCGAGAACAGGTTCGGCAGCTTTCTTCTTGGCTGTTTGCTTGGATTTGGCAGTTTCTTTGGTTTTGGGCGGTTCGGTCACGCTTTCGCCATGGGAAACCAGTGCCGTCAGTATGTTGACATCGCTGTCAGCCGGCTGAGCGGCGGCCGCTTTCGTCGCTTTCTGGGTGGTCGTTTTTTTCTCTTGAACACTGCGGCTTACCAACGGCGCATCCACACTCTTGCTGGCTGGCTTGGATTTCGAGACCTTGGGTTCTTCCAACGCTTTCTTTAGCGCGGTCGAAGTGACCGGCACACCTGCTTCCAGAGTTTCCGTCAATTTGATACGGGGATCTGTCGATACCTGATCTGGAGTGGAATCGGATTTTTCAGAGTGCGAGGCCGGATCATTTTCGATCACAGCTGCTTGCGACTCTGTTTTTTCCGGTGCCGCAGCGTCGTTTGCGGCAAGTACAGGAGTGCTTGACGGCAACTCCTTAGCTGCGAGCGTCGTTTGCGTATCGGCCGCGACGGCAGTTTCAACCTGACTACCGCGTTGGCTCCAGGCAAAAAACCCACCTGCCCCGATTGCCGCCAGTAAAGCGACAACAAGTGCTGCACGCACCGCGCCGGATTTCTTTTGCGCGATGGCATTCGAAGGCGATTCCTTCCCCTCCAGGGCATTCAGGATACTGCTACTGCTTTTTTCTGTAGCCGTCGATTCCGATAACAGATTCGGTTTTACGGAGCCGCGCGCAGTTTCTTCAGATGGTTGCAAGACACAATTCTCCAAATGCCAGTTATTCAACACAGACCGACGTGACGCCAAGTTTGATAAGGTATACTCTCTGACAACTAAATATGCCAACTGGCAATATATTACCAAAAAACTATAATTTTTCTTTGGTAATATTCACGAGAAGGTTTTTGTGTTCGTCTTAGTCGTTGTCCTTTATTTTTTGCTTGCATGCGGCATCGCTGGGTTGCTGTTATTTCCAGCCGTCCGCGAGATTGTTTATTTAACATTAATCAAGCAACGACAACAGATTGGGATCCAGGTCCAGAGCTGGAGAGATCGCCGATCCCGGAGCACAAAATCCTTTTCGCAAAATCTGTACGCGTCGAGGCTCTCAAGCTGGCAGTTTATCAAACGGCATTATTTGGCTCTGCTTGCCGGCACGGCGGTTGTTCTGATACCGCCCTTGATCGCTTTGACGTTGAGCAGCAAAACCATGCTGGGCAGCTACGACGATTCCGGGCAAGTAGTTAACCAGCAGATCGCCGCGTTGTTGGAAGGAGAGCAGTTAGTACCGCCGCCGCCGCTGCCGCCTGAGGTGTTTACCACTCAGGAAGTGGCGCAAGTGCGGCCGATGCTGGATACCGCAAGCCGTAACTGGCAGGCACTGGATGCGGATTTCACCCAGCGCTTGCTGATGACTTTCAAGCTCATGAAAGAGAAGTACGGCTATGACATGGTGATTATTGAAGGTTATCGTAGTCCGGAACGGCAGAATGCCCTGGCGCAAATGGGGGGCAGCGTGACCAATGCAAAGGCGTTCCAAAGCTACCATCAGTACGGACTAGCGGCCGATTCGGCGTTTATGCGCAGCGGTAAGCTGGTGATTACCGAAAAAGATCCATGGGCCATGCGCGGGTATCAGCTGTACGGCGAAGTGGCGGAGTCGGTAGGACTGACTTGGGGCGGTCGTTGGAAAATGATGGATCTGGGTCACGTGGAGTTCCGCAAGCCGGGCGTAATGAAAAGATAAGACCGTTGTATTTGTGAAAATGACGGGAAATCGATAAGAAGAGGAATGGCATGGCGAGGCGATTGATAGTATCGAGTGATAAAACTTCATCCAGCGGAACAGTCATCCGGTGGGTGAGATCCGCTTCTGACAGCGCTACCTTGGTTCATTGTTCAGGCTGACACAGTCATGCAGCACGACCCTGTCAGCGGCAATTGCTTTTACCGTACTGTCGGGCGCAAGCAATATTTGCAGGTCCGGCCGCCTTCGGCGCGCCGTTTGCGTAATTTCCAAAAGAATCAACTACTTAATTACTAATACCTATGCAACGAATTTGGCAATTTCTCACGAATGCACGAACCCTGGCGGTGATCGGTTTTGTAGCGCTGGCCTGCTTTCTCTTTCTCGGTGCGGACGCCTTGCAAATCGACGGCATCTGGGTCGTCATTTTTTTAGTTAGCGTTCTGCTGCTCTGGGGATTGGTCGGGCTGTACCGCAAACAGCGCACTAAAACGGCGTCGAAAAATTTTAGCACCATGCTGGAAGGTCAGGCCGAGAAAGCCAACGACAAAACCAGCGCGGTTGGCCGCGACGAAACCGAAACCTTGCGCAAGCGAATGCTGGAAGCTATTTCCACCATAAAAAATTCCAAGCTTGGCGAAAAATCCGGCGCCACTGCCCTATATGAACTGCCGTGGTACATGATCATCGGCAATCCTGCCGCCGGCAAAAGCACCGCGGTCGCCAATTCCGGCTTGCAGTTCCCACTGGCAGACAAAAACAGCAATATCGTGCAAGGCGTGGGGGGCACCCGGAATTGCGACTGGTTCTTCACTACCGATGGCATTTTGCTGGATACCGCAGGACGCTATTCGGTGCATGAAGAAGACCGCGCCGAATGGTTCAGTTTCCTCAGCCTGCTGAAAAAACATCGCAGCCGCGCACCGATCAACGGCATCATCATTGCCGTCAGCGTGGCGGAACTGGCCGGCAATCGTCCCGAGTTCGGCATCAACCTGGCTAAAAACCTGCGCCAGCGCGTGCAGGAACTGACCGAGCGGCTGGAAGTTTTTGCGCCGGTCTACGTGATGTTTACCAAAGCCGACCTGATCACCGGCTTTACCGAATTCTTCGACGACATGGATCGCGGCGAAAAAGATCGGGTATGGGGCGCGACCTTGCCTTACAGCAGAAAAACCAGCAGCCAGGACGTGCTGTCATATTTTGATGAGCGGTTTGACGAACTGTTCGAAGGCCTCAAGGAAATCAGCCTGGCCAATATGGCCTTGAATCGCGGTGACCGTTTGCCGCCCGGCGTGCTCACCTTCCCGCTCGAATTTGCGGCGGTAAAAAGTTCCTTGCGTGCTTTTATCGCCACGCTGTTCGAAGAAAATCCGTTCCAATTCAAACCGGTATTCCGCGGTTTCTATTTCACCAGCGCCTTGCAGGAAGGCAGCGGCATCAGCAGCTCTTCGGAACGAATTGCCGAACGCTTCGACCTCAAGCTGCAAGCGCTGGAACGGCCGGAGATTCATTCCAAGAACGGCTTCTTCCTGCTGAATCTGTTCAGGAAAGTGATTTTTGCCGACAAGGACCTGGTCTCTCAATATGCCAGCCGTCACAAAACCCGGCTGCGCTACACCATGTTTTTTGCCGCCACCGCGCTGGTCGGGCTGGCTTTGGCCGGCTGGAGCTGGTCGTACATCGGCAACCGCCAATTGACCGCCAACGTACAGGCAGATCTGGACAAGGCCATCAAGCTGCAGGAAAAACGCCTTGATCTGCAATCGCGCTTTGAAGCGATGGAGATCCTGCAAGACCGTATCCAACAATTGCAAAAATATGACAACGGCCGTCCTTTGTCGCTGGGCTTCGGCCTGTATCAAGGGGATTTGCTGGAGCAGAAACTGCGTGAAGAATATTTCGCCGGCATCAAGGACATCATGCTCAAGCCGGTAACGGCGAATATCGAATCCTTCCTGTCTGAAATGAATACCCACGCCGGTTCGCTGGAGCCGATGTCGCGTCCGGTGCAACTGGCCAGCGCCTCGCCGCCAGCATCGGGAACCGCCGCAGCTGCCGCTACCGCAGCCTCGGCGGCCAGCGCCGGCAGCAGCGGCGCCACCCAGCAATATAAAGATTCTTCGCCGACCAATGTGGAAGACGGCTACAACGCATTGAAGACTTATCTGATGCTGAGCGACCGCTCGCGTGCCGAGTCCAGCCATCTGAACGATCAGTTGACCCGCTTCTGGCGTGGCTGGCTGGAGAGCAATCGCGGCAACATGACGCGCGAACAAATGATCCGTAGCGCCGAACGACTGATGAGTTTTTACCTGTCGCAGATCAGCGATCCATCCTGGCCTACGATAGAAAGCAAGCTGACCCTGATTGACCAGTCGCGCGACAATCTGCGCCGCGTGGTGCGTGGCATGGCCGCCAGAGACCGGGTGTATGCGGACATCAAGGCACGCGCCTCGACCCGCTTCCCATCCATCACTGTGGCCGGCATTGTTGGCGACCAGGATAAGGAACTGATTGTCGGCAGCTATGCGATTCCAGGCACATTCACCCGCGACGCCTGGGAAAAATTTGTCCAGGGCGCTTTCAAGGAAGCGGCGAACAAAGAACTGCAAAGCGCCGACTGGGTATTGAAGACAGCATCCAACGACGACCTGACGCTGGAAGGCAGCCCGGAACAGATCCAGAAAGCCCTGGTTACCCAATACAAGACTGAATACGCCAAGGAATGGCAGAAGTTCATGCAGGGCGCCAATATCGCCGACCTCGGCGGCTTTGATAACGCGGTCAAGGCGATGAACCGCTTCGGCGATCCGTCAACTTCGCCGATCAACAAGTTTGTCACCAGCGTCTATCAGCAGACTTCATGGGACAACCCGTCGCAGCTGAACACCGGCCTGGGGCGTGCGCAAAGCGGCTTCATGGCCTGGTTCAAGCAAACCATCCTGCGGCAGGCGCCTTCCGGGGTTAACGTCAACCTCAATCTGAATGCCGACGCTACCGCGGCGCCTATGGGGCCGGTCGGCAAGGAATTTGCCGGTGTCGCGCGGATGGTGACGGCCAAGGATAACAATGCCACGCTGATGCGCGGCTATATGGAAACCCTGTCGAAATTGCGTACCCGTTTCAACCAGATCAAGAACCAGGGCGACACCGGGCCTGGCGCCAATCAGTTGATGCAGCAGACCTTGAACGGCAGCGGATCGGAACTGGCCGACGCCCTCAAGTACGTCGACGAACAGATGCTCGTCGGCATGAGCGACTCACAGAAACAGGCGATTCGTCCGATTCTGGTGCGGCCGTTGATCCAGGCTTTCGCTGTCACCATCAAGCCGACCGAAGCCGAGATGAATCGCACCTGGCTGGCGCAGGTCTACGCACCGTTCGAGAAAACCCTGTCGGAAAAATATCCGTTTGCGGCCAATTCGAAAATCGAAGCGACCAGCGCCGAGATCGGCCAGACCTTCGGCCCGGACGGCAGCATCGCCAAGTTCGTCAATTCATCGATGGGGCCGCTGGTAGTGCGCCGCGGCGATACCCTGGCAGCCAAGACCTGGGCTGACATGGGCATCACGCTCTCACCCGCCATGGTGTCGAACTTCTCGCGCTGGGTAGCGCCATTGGGCGCCAGCAGCGCAGCAGCTGGCGGCAGCGGTGCAGCGGCAGATGCGCAGACAGTGTTCCAGATACAAGCTCTGCCGGCCGGCGGCACAACCGAATACACCATCGAAATCGATGGCCAGCAACTGCGTTACCGAAATACCCAGGCGCAATGGACCAACTTCGTCTGGCCCAATCCGCAAGGGGTAGCCGGCGCCCGCATCACGGCAGTCACCTTCGATGGACGTACCGTTGAAATCGCCAACCAGCCCGGTCGTTTTGGCCTGGAGCGCTTGATCAATACCGCGGTGCGCAAGCGCAAGGATGGCAATTTCGAATTGAGCTGGACCAATGAAAACATCACGGTGCCTATCAACCTGAAGATCATCAGCAGCCCGCAAGTCAGCGCCAAGACGCCTGACGGCGGCGCACAGCAAGGCCAGGGTTTCCGCGGCATGAAATTGCCGGAAACGATCGTGGGTACAGCGGCGAGTCCGGCAACCAGTCCGGCTGCGCCAACCGTCACTGCGGCAGGTGCGGCAAATGCAGGAGGGGCCGCACAATGAGCGTAGGAGAAAAATTGGCTAATGTCGGTTATTTCGGCAAAATCCCGAGCCGCGGCGATTTCATCAAGGCGACCGACAACATGCCGTTGGTGTCGATTCTCGACGAATGGCTGGCGCAAGCCATGGATCTGCTGTCGGCCGAGCCGCGCTGGAAAATCGCTTATGACGCTGTCAGTCCGCTGCATTTTGCCTTCGTCGGCCCGCGCAGCAGACGCGCCATCGCCGGCCACCTGATTGCCAGCAACGACCAGGCTAACCGCCGCTTTCCGTTTCTCGCCGTCAGCACCATGGAAATCGACGAGCCGCAGGACTTTACGGCGAAGAGCCCGATGGCGTTTGCGCGCCTGTGGAACCGGCTTGAAACCCAGGCCTCCGAGGTTGTGGCCGCTACCGATCCGGCGCTCCCTCTGCAAAACCTGACGGCCACTATTCCTTTGCAGCTGGGCAGCGGTGCTTACCATGCGGCCTTTACCGACTTCATGGAGATTCAGACCATCGGCGGCCTGGAGAACATGCTGCGCAACGCCGGCTTCAAGGGCTCTTTGCGGCATCTGATCCTGGCGCTCGGCATCTTGCTGCAACCGGTGATGGAAAGTTCTTCGTCGCGCCTGGAAAAAAGCCTGGTGATGCCATTGCCGGACGATCCCATGTACCGCAATCTTGTGGCCTCCTATTGGCTGCATCTGATCACGCCGTTTCTGCTGCGCGGTAATTTTGAGATGGCCACATTCGTTACCAGGATCAATGACCAGCCTTCCATGGTGATCGGCTTCAGCGGCGCCTCGCCGCGTACCTTGCAGGCAATCATGGATCCGCAGGTCGCCCTTGATCACCATATTTCTTTCGAGGACGCCAACTGGGTCGAAGAGCAAGTCAAGTCGGATTACAGCATCACGAAAATCGCCAGCTATCTGGCGCAACCCACCCTATCTTTAAAATCCGCGCATGATTCGTTTCGTGACGTATTTATTGGAGCTTGACGCATGCGTTATCTGAGCATTGCCCTGACATCGTTATTCGTGTCAAACCTGGCGCTGGCGCAAAATGCCGCGCCGCCCGTCGCCGCCCCGAAACCGGGCCAGATTCTGGTCAGCGGCACCGTGCCTGACGAGGCCAGCAAGCAGAGTGCGTTAAGCAAGCTGCAGGAGTTATACGGCGCCGACCGCGTAGTCGACCAGATTGCGGTCGGTTCGGTAGTATCGCCGGCCAACTGGAACGGCTATGTGCAGAAACTGATCAATCCTAGCCTGAAGCAGGTCAGCCGCGGCCAGTTGAAGATCGATGGCAACACAGTCAGCATCAACGGTGAAGTCAGTAACGAAGCACAGCGTCAGCAGATCGCCAGCGAAATCGCCGGCAACCTGAATCCGACTTATACCGTCAAGAATGGCTTGCGGGTTTCCGCGTCAGAACAAAATATCCTGGACCAGACCCTGGCCAACCGCACCATCGAATTCGAAAGCGGACAAGCCACGCTGACGCCGTCCGGCATGAAGATTCTTGATGAAATGTCGGCCGCGCTGCTGAAGTTGAAAGACAAGAAAGTCGAAGTCATCGGCCATACCGACAACCAGGGTTTGCGGGCGCGCAACGTCTCGCTGAGCAAAGCGCGCGCCGACGCAGTGAAGGATTATCTGGCGCAGAAAGGTATCAATCCGGATTCGGTCCTGACTTCCGGCCAAGGGCCGGATCGGCCGATCACGACCAACGATACCGCCGACGGCCGCTCACGCAACCGTCGTATCGAGTTCCGGGTATCGCAATAGAGGTATCAGTTTTCGTCGTTTTGCTGGCCGGCTCCCTGCAGCCCCAGCAATTCCTCTACATGCGCCAGCGACGACGGATCCTTGATCACCGTGCGCAACCAGTGGTGCAGCGGCAGGTCGCCCCAGTCGGCGGCTTTTTCCGCCAGATAGGCGACCGGGCTGTGCGGCTCGGTGCGCCGGAAAAAATCCGCCACATGGCGTAACTGCATCAAGGCCTGGGTACGGTTCTGGATCGGGCCGTTCAGCGTGGCCTGAGTTTGCTCCACCTTGCTTACCTCCTGCTGCGGCTTGGGTGTGGTTTGCGGGTCGCTGCCGGTTTTCGCCACAGCGCCGGCGCCGGTATTCACCCCCGCTTCCTGAGCGAAGCGGGTAATCACCGAGATCGCATTTTCCAGTGCGTCTTTAGTCGCCGAAAAGGCCGGCCCATCCTGCCCGACCCGGAAATCGATCGATTTTTCCAGTTGCAACAGCGCTTGCTGGCACAAATTAGCATCCGCCAGCAATGTTTCATAAAATTTCGGCGACGATTTGCGCCTTGCCGATTCGATGTCCGCCAGCTTTACGCCATCGCTGGCGGCGCCGTCGCCATTGCCTCTTTCTTCATTGGCCGCACGGATTCTGGCCGACTCAAAATCGACTGTGGAAAAGGCAGTACCGCGGCCTTCAGTGATAGGTATCTCGCGTATCAACTGCACCGAGCGCGATAGCAGCCAGCTCAAATTACCAACCCGCAGCTCCTGGTCGCCATCGTCCGGCACCGGGTGCAGGCCCTCCCAATACCTGTCGCTCAAGCCGGCGAGCAACAGATAGCCGTCGGCCAAGCCGCTGAAATAACGGATTTTGGCATTGGCTTCCGCCAGCCAGACAGCCAGGCGCAGGTCCTTGCTTTGGGTTTCGATCAGCCGCGCGCAATTGTCGACGACGAAACCCCAATCCGCTTCTTTGAGTTCGGTCACCCATTCGCCTTGATCCAGCGACGGATCATCAAAACGACGGGCGTGTGCAATGGCATCCAGGTCGCTTGAAAAAGACAGGTCGCCGCCGCATGGCGTGGAATCGCTGACAGGATTGAGTAATTGATCGACAGAAAACATAAATAGCAAACCCGAATAAAAGTGATAAGTGATTCTAGCCAGGAAATGGCGGCGCTCTTGCAAGGTATTCATCGCACGCCTGCTGCCGCCACGGTCAGGAATTTATCGCAGCAATAAAGAAAATATTGCCAATGCACAACATGAAAACCACATGAAACATAGGAGAATTATCAGAATTTCCTTAGCGCAATCATACCCTAGCGTTTCAAAAAAGGAATCCGGGCTGCTGCGCTTATCCGCCTCAATTCCAGCGGCGACGACAGCCGGCGCACGTGTCGAAACGGCAAAGGAGATGTTTCCGTAGTAACATGTGTCCCGGATGCATCCCTGTAAACGGGTGCTTTGCATAGCATGCCGGATTTTATTCATGGGTGACATGGCTTACCTAGACAATCCCCCTAGCGTGAGCATAATGACATGATTACTCAGCGTGACCAGAATTGGCGTGGCAATCTGTTCATGCCTGCCGCCGTGATTGTTATATTTGCAATATATGAGGCCTGTCCGCCCAGGTTCTAACATTTTTAGGAAAGTGAGTAAAGCTATGAAGTTTTGGAAAACCAAGTTGGCCTGCAGTGTCGCATTGACATGTTTGATGATCCCGTACGCTGCATCAGCAGTACCAGCTGCAACACCAGCTGTTGCAGATACGACACAAAAAAGTTCGGCCGACCAGGAGATCCAGGTACTCAAGGATGTAGCGCAAGTGCGTCCGACAGAAAAAACGCCATGGGTGCGCATGACCCAGATCAAGTACGAGGCAGGCAACTATCGCGATGCAGTGTCCTATGCGTTGCAGGTATTGCAGCGTGATCCGGCGGACAAGTATGCGAAGGGCGTCGTGGCTTTAGGCGGCCTCAAGTTGTCGATCAAAGCCCTGAATGACTTGAGCACCCAGGGCGATCTGAATGGCGGCGTGCTTGCAGACGCACAAACTCAGACAAAAATGCTGCGCGAAAGCCTGGGTGAAACAGTGGTTGATCCCGCCGCAGCAGCCGAAGCCAAACCAAAAGTAAATCGTCCATTAAAGAAAAAAGCCGCACACGCCGCCAAAGCTGTTGCGTCGGATGCAGGCGGCGACGGCAAGCCGTTCGGAGCCCTGCAATAAGGCCCGGCAAGTTGCCGCCCAACTGATTTTCACACATGTTTTTGCGCGGTCGAGATCTGCATCCGGCCGCGCCATCGCCGCCGTCATTCACTGGTAACGCTAACCCGGTAAATTATTAAGACCAAGCGTCGCACCTCTCCCAAATACCGATATAATTTCACTCCGGCAATATTTCTGCTGGACAATCGTTCAATGTTTTGTTGTCGGGCGAATTGAAGTCGACGCCAAATTCATGCGGGATCGTGGCTTGAGCAGTTGGTCCAGGCAAAGCCATTCCTTTTGTAAAACGGAGAATGTCAATGTATCCAAACGCCTCTGCGTTGCTGGCCCGGGTGAGCCGTTTCAATCAGAACCGACGCCTGGTCCGGATCAAGACGCCGCTGGATGACGACCTGCTGCTGGTGCACAGGCTGCACGGCAGTGAAGCCCTGTCCAAGCCTTTCGACCTGACGCTGGAATTGTTATCCCCCTACGATCAGCTCGAACTCAAGCAATTGATCGGCCAGCCCTTGTTGCTGACCATGCAGACCCAGGCCGGCGAGCGCCATTTCCACGGCTTTGTCAAAGAATTCGCACGTACCGGCAGCGACAGCGGAGTGGCGACTTACCAGGCACAGCTGGCGCCTTGGTTTTCCTTTCTCGACTACGCCAGCAATTGCCGCGTGTTCCAGGATCTGTCGGTGCTCGATATCGCGCAAGAAGTGTTTCACAAATACGGCAAACTGGCCGACTATCGCTTCGATCTGATCGCCAGCCGCTATCCAAAGCTGTCTTACTGCGTCCAGTACAACGAATCGGATTTCAGTTTTATCTCGCGCCTGCTAGAGGACGCCGGCATCTACTATAGTTTTGAGCATAGCGAGAGCGGCCACAAGCTGGTGCTGGCTGACGACTCCACCCAGTGCTTGCCGCTGGAGGACAACGCGACAGTGCGCTTCCAGCCGAATCAGGAGCTGCAGGCCAGCGACGTATTGGATGACTGGCGGCCGCGGCGCAGAATCGGCTCCGCGGTGCATAGCATCAAGAGTTTCGATTTCAAGCAGCCGCGCAATCCACTGGCGGTGGAATTGAAGAGCAATGCCCCGCGCGGCAGCCTGCCGCAATTCGAACGTTACGCTTACGATGGCTCCGCCAGTTATGGCAACAGCGCGATTGGCGAACAACTGACCGCGGTGCGCGCCGAAGAAGCTGGCTGGCAAACCAAGTTGTTCGAAGGCTCAGGCACTTTCCGGGAGCTGGCGGTGGGACGCTATTTCGATCTGGACGGCCATTTTGAACACAGCGACGACAATCCGGACGAGCATCGTTTCATCGCGCTGCAGATCAGCCATGACGCCCGCAACAATTTTTCCAGCGATTTCAGCGAAGCCCAGGATTGCATATACCGGGTCAACGTCACTGCGCTGCGTCGCAAGATCCCCTACCGGCCTTTGCGTGAAACAGCCAGGCCGCGCATGCCGGGGCCGCAAACGGCAACCGTGGTTGGGCCGAAAGGCGAAGAAATCTGGGCCGATAAATACGGCCGGGTCAAAGTGCAGTTCCACTGGGATCGGCAGGGCCAGTTCAACGAACAAAGCTCTAGCTGGGTGCGCGTCGCCAGCCCCTGGGCCGGTAGCGGCATGGGTGGCGTCTCGGCGCCGCGGGTCGGGCAGGAAGTGGTGGTCGATTTCCTCGACGGCAATCCCGACCGGCCGATTATTACCGGACGGGTCTACAACGCCGACAATATGCCGCCGTTCGGCCAGGAAGTCAGCGGCATGCGTTCCAAAACCGTGCGCGGCGGCGGCTTCAATGAAGTCACCATGCACGATTCGGCCGGCAGCGAATTGCTGAACATGCATGCCCAACGCGATATGGCGGTGATGGTGCGGAACGATCACAACAGCACCGTCAATAACAACAAGGCGACCAAGGTCGCCGTCAACCACAACTTGCATGTCGGCGCCAACCAGGATATCTCGGTAGGCGGCAATCGTGGCGCAACGGTAACCGGCAACGATACCCGCACTGTCACCGGCACGTCTATCGCCACGGTGACCGGAGCGGTAACCCAAACCTATCAGGCTGGCCAGAAACGGACGATCAGCGCAGCGGGTTATACCGAAAACATCACCGGCGATTATGGCAGCACCCTGATTGGCAACTATAGCGGCAACACCAACGGCAACTGGAAACGCGATATCAGCGGAACCGCTACCAACACTATCACCGGCGCCGTCAGCGACACCATGCATGCCGGCCGCGAAGTGACCGTGACCGGCGCCGACAAGCGCACGGTTAACGGCCCGGTGGAAGACGGCAACACAGGCGCACGCTTGCTGTCGGTGACCGGCAACATGCAGCACGAGGTCTCCGGCACTCACACGGTGTATTCCGGCGCCGACATGACAGTCGCTTCCGGCAGCAAGGTCGATCTCGTCGTCGGCGGCGCCGGCATCAGCATCGACGCCGGCGAAATCACCATTACCGCAGGCGGCTCGATCATCAAGATCAATGGCGGCGGCGTGTCGATCAACGGCAGCAAGATCAATCTGAATAGCTAAAGCATCATTGAGAGGCGCCAGCATGGCTAAGAATCCTGTCGAAAAACGCGTAGCCGCCTTGCGCGACCTGTGGCTGGAACACACTCAGGATCCGCAATTGCGAATACTGGTGTGGCGTATCCCGGCCAATGCCGACCGCATGCTGCAAGCGTTTTTCGAGATGCAGCAGCACCCAGGCGACTGGACCACCCCTGACCTGTTCCTGCGCTTCGATGCGCCGTTCGATACCGGTTTCGGTTACAGCCGGACCTTGCGCCAAAGCCTGGTCGAGAGCTATATCGACAGCAAGGACAGCCTGCGCGAACAAGGCGTGGCGGCGGACTGGCCTGTGGCGCAAACGCCGCACCACGATTCGGCCTCAAGCGTGATGGCCATGCTGGCTTCGTTCACCCGACACCATCAGGCGCAGCTGGCGCATTTGCGTTACGTGGCTGCGGTGCTGACGCCGCATCCCATCAGCAGCCAGGATGCCTGGGAAGCATGGCTGGAGGCGGCGCTGCGCAGCCCGGTTGCGGCCGATGTCCGCCTGATATTGGTGGATACGCTGTCCGATCATCGCTGGCAAGCTTTGGCGCAACGCCATGGCGCATGCGTGCGGATAGTGGAAGCTCCCATCGACATGTTCGACATCGCCCGCGAAACCGTGGCGCAGGCAGGCGGCTCAGGGCCGACGGTCGCCTACCGCCAGCTGCTCACCGATGTCATCACCCTGGTGGAAAAAGGCAGCGCCGCACAAACCGCCGCGCGCGCCGAAAAAGCCATGCAGATCGCACAACGCGAGCAATGGCCCGACCAGCAGGTAGTGCTGCATATGGCGGTCGCCGGCGCTTTTATAAAAGAAAAAAACTATGTCGACGCCATCAAACGTTATCGCGACGCCCGCCAATGCGCGACCCTGGCGGAGCACAACCAACACCCCATGGGCGCCGATCTGATCATGCAAACCTGGTTTGGCGAAGCCGGCGCATGGCTGGCAGCCAAGCAACCCGAGGGCGCGGCGCAGGCCTATCGCAGTGCGGCGGAACAAGCCCGGCGCGTTCCCAATCCCATGTTTGAAATCGAAGGTTTCCGCATGGCGGCGTATTGTTACGCCCAAGCCAGGCAAGAACAATTGGCGCGCGACCACGGCGCCCTGGCGCTGCGTGCCGCAAAAGCAGTCGCCCCGGCCGAACGACCGCTCACCACCATGGCGCTGGCCTTGCAAGATTTGTTGCGGCTGCAAGATCCTGGCCGGACCGACAAGCTGGAGCGCAGCGCGGCCGATTATCAAGCCGCCATTGCGGCCGCGCATCTGCAAGCAGAACAGCAAGCCGCCAAGCTCGGCGAGCAGCCGCCGGCGAGCGACCTGGAAAAAATAGAAACGGCGATGCACGTGCGTTTTGAAAACAGCTTCCAGCGCCAACGCCAGGAACGCGAGCGCCTGATTGCAGGCGGCGACGAATTCTTCCGCAAAGTGGTGGCGCTGGCGCGCGAACTGCTCAACCCGCTCTGGAATGGCCTGCCTGAGGTCAAGCATCCGCTGGACAAGGATGTCCCTGAATGGAGCGCACCGCCGCAATTCACCAAGCTGCCCGATCCGTCCGGTTTGCTTGACGCCGCCGCGCCAGCACCTCCAACTCCCGCCGCCGCAAAGCCGATGAGCGCTGCGGCGACCGTCTGAGCCGCCTGAGAAGGGAGCGTCCGTGACCAACGCCGCCAAGCATTTCGATCCTCAGATCGGCATCGACATCCACATGTACGAGCTGATACCGGGAACCCCGCCGGTACCCCTGCCGACAGCACATATCTCGATGGTGCTCGACCCCTTCGACTACCTGCCCTTCATCGGCGCCACGGTACAGGTGGCCGGCGTCAAGCGCGCCACGGCGGGAACCGGCGGCTTGTCGGTGCATATTCCATTGGCGCTGTGGGTGCCGTTCCTGCGCGCGCCCGGCGGGCCGCAGTTCGACGACGAGCTTTTCATGGGCAGCAAGACGGTCATCGCCGATGACTCGCCATTCTCGCGCCTTGGCATGCCGGTGCTCGACTGCAGCGTGGTCGGCATGGTGCCGCCGTTCCGCCTGAAGAAGCCATCCAAGCCGCATTTGTCGATGACCTTGCCGACTTCGGTCAACCTGGCGATACCCGATAGCGTATTCGTTGGCGGGCCGCCGACGATTTCTCTGATGGGGATTGCTTCCAAGCTGGGTTTTGCAGCGTTGGGAAAAGGTTTTAAGGCCCTGCGCCGGACCAAAGGTTTCCAGCGTGCGGAAGAAGCATTCAAGAAGGCACGCCAGAAACTGTTCAAGAATATGGAGCCGGGTTTCCTGAAATGCAAGGTATTGCGCGCGGAACCGGTCGATATCCGCGACGGCAGCGTGAGGGTCTCGCATGAAGATTTCTCCATACCGGGGCGCTTGCCGCTGACTTGGAGCCGCGTATATTCATCGAACAACAATCACGACGGCATGTGCGGACACGGCTGGCAAACCCCTGCCGATTTCCGCTTGGAGATCGAGCCGGACGGCATGGTGTTATTTTTTGAAGCGAACGGCGCGGCGATATTCCCGCAATTGCCTGACGCTGTCGGCGCCGGCCATGCGGTGACTGAGTACGTCGACGGCGCCCGCCTAAGCTGGCTCAACAATGATGGTGCGGACGAGTTGCATGTCGTAACCAAGGATGACCTGCGCTACATTTTCCGCAAGCCTGCGCCCAATGTAACCCCCTTGCATCGAGCCCTGCGCCTGCAGATCGAAAAGATAGAAAACCTGCGCGGCAATCACTGGCGTTTTGAACGTGTCGACGGTCATTTGACACGGATCATAGAGAGCGGCATTGATGAATTGCCTGGCCGCTTTATCGAAGTGCATGAGTTCGCTGGAAAAATTCACCAGCTGAGCCTGCACGATCCGGCTACCGGACTGAATTATCCGTTGGCGAGCTATAAATATCAGAACCAGGATCTGGTCGCCGCTCTTGACGCCCTCGATGCAGCCCGCGTCTTTGACTACCACCACCATCATATGGTGCGCCACGCCGATCGCCTTGATTTGTCTTTCTATTATGCCTATGACAGTGAATGGCGCGTGGTGCACGCCTGGGGCGATCAGGGATTGCATGACTATCGTTTTGCGTACGACACCGTACTGCGCGAGACGGAGGTTACCGACTCCCTGGGCCATACCTCCCTGATCAAGTTCGACGACGACAACCTGCCCTTGTGCGAAATCGACCCGCTGGGCGGTGTCACCATTTTCGAATACGACGAAGTAGGCCGCACCACCGCAGTGGTAGATCCTGCCGGAGCGCGCACCGAGTTTTATTACGATAGGCGCGGCAATTTGTTCAAGCTAGTCCAAGCCGACGGCAGTGTTACCGTCATGGCCTTCGATGACGCCAATCGAATGACCGAACTGGTCGACCCGCTCGGCCAGCACTGGCAGCGCAGCTGGGATGAGCGCGGCCGGTTGCTGGAGCAAAGCACTCCCATGGGCGCCCGTTCGCGCTTTACCTATGACGTTCATGGCCAGCTGGCAACTCACGTCAACCCGCGCGGTGCTGCCACGACGCTGGTTTTCGACCGTTACGGCAACCTAGCGCAGTTGACTGACGGCCTCGGTCATCGCAGCCATTTTGCGTACGATGCACTGGGTTGTCTGAAACGCCGTACCGATGCCGCCGGCGACGTCACCGAATACCGCTACGACATCAAAGGCCGCCTGCTGCAGACCCTCCAGGCAGACGGTGCAAGTATCCATTACGACTACGACGCGGAAGACCAACTGATCTGCTACACGGACCGGAACGGCGCCCGGACCTTGCTGGAATACGCCGGCACCGGCCAGCTCGCCAGGCGCGTGCAAGCCGACGGCCACGCCATGCAGTACCTGTATGACACAGAGGAACAACTGATAGGCCTGGTCAACCAACGCCAAGAAGGTTATCAGCTCAAGCGCGACGCGCTGGGCCGCATCGTTGAAGAATGCGATTACTGGGAGCAGTCGCGCCACTATCGCTATGATGCTGGCGGCAACCTGTCAAGCGCCACCGATCCGCTCGGTCGAGTCATTATCTACACCACGGACCGCTTGGGTCGCATCATCAAAAAAACCTTGCCCGACAGCGACCATCCGGCACGGCAAATCCACGAAACGTTCAGTTACGACAAGAACGGCGCCATAGTGGAGATCCGCAATCCGCATCGGCACATCCTGCGCAAGTTCGACGCCGATGGCCGCATCATCGAAGAAGTACAGGACGGTTTCCAGATCGCATATCGCTACGACCAGGCCAGCAACCGGCTGTCGCGGCAAACCAGCGCCGGCAACAAGGTTGCCGCCACCTACGATCTGCGTAATCAAGTGGCAACTATCGCCATCAACGACGAACCGCCCATCCTGATCGAACGCGATGCGCTCGGGCGTGCCGTCAAAGAGCAGTTGAGCGGCAGCGTCCAGCGTCAGCTGCGCTACGACACGGCCGGCCATCTGACCGCCCAGACAGTGCTGCGCGACCAGATACCGCTGTTCACCACCAGCTACGAATACGACCGTGCCGGCAACCAGACCCGGCGCAGCGACAGCGAACATGGCAGCGACCTTTACCAATACGACCCATTGGGCAACCTCCTGCGCCATACCGATCCTGCCGGAAGGGTGACGGACTTTCTCAACGATCCAGCCGGCGATCGGCTGCGCACGCGGATCCGGCAGATGGAAATGCGGCAGGCAGCAGGCGGCGAAGGCCAGGCGGAAGTCCAGTGGAGCCGCGAAGGCAGCCACGATAACGTGCACTATGTGTTCGACCGCGCCGGCAACCTGGTTCGACGTGGGGGCAGCCAAATGTCATCGGCCGATCCAGCGGCTGCCGATCCCGCCTTGCAATTGCGCTGGGACGCTAACCAGCGCCTGATCGAAAGCAGCCAAGCTGGCCAGGCGACCCGCTATGGATACGATCCGCTAGGACGCCGGGTGTTCAAACGGAACCCCACCCATACCACCTGGTTCTTCTGGGACGGTGACGCCTTGTTGGGCGAGGTACGGCAAGCCAATAACACGCAGAGCGCCGAGATCTGGTCGGCCGGCAACGTGGCCGATTTCATGGCGGCGCGCAAGCGACTCAATGCGCTGAAGACCTTGCATGCCCAGGCGCGGGAGTATGTCTACTATCCGGACACGTTTGCGCCGCTGGCGTTGATTGATCGGCAGGCCAAGGTTGCTAAGCAACCCGTCCGCATGGCGGAAAGAAAAGCAGACACAGTCACGCAAGGGCACGCGGTACAGATCGCTACCTCTGTCGCAGCGCCTCCACCTCCCCCCTCCTTTCCGGTTGCGGCAACTACCAGTCTTGGTGAAAGCGGTGGTCTGGGCGGCATGGGGGGATTGGGCAGCGCCAAGCTCGGTCAATTGAGCGCAGCCGCTCCATGGCCCCAAGGGAGCGATCCCCAACTCAGCCTCGCACATGCACAATCGCCGGATCATATCGGTAGCCTGAGCGGCGGGCTGCGGCTCGGCGGCGATGTCAGCATGCCGCCGCCCGCGCTCATGCAAACAGTGGCTGCACCAGGCGCAACAGCAACTCATCCCCCGGAGGTCGCCGCAAGCGATACGGAAGCGGTCATTGAAGAGACCAGCAGCGGCGTCTTCCACTATCACAACGACTGCAACGGCTGCCCGACCAGATTGACCGATGGCAGCGGGCAGGTTATGTGGTCGGCTAGCTACGCAGCATGGGGGGCGGTACAGCGGCTGCATGTGCAAGCGGTGGATAATCCAATCAGGTTCCAGGGGCAATATTTTGATGTTGAGACCGGCTTGCATTACAACAGGAATCGATATTACGATCCCCACATCGGGCAGTTTATTGGACAGGATCCGATTGGACTGGCCGGAGGAAATAATCTATATGCTTACGCGTCAAATCCGATCAGATGGATTGATCCCCTTGGGTTAAACGATAAGCCGGCAAACTCCCCAACTCCTGAAAAATGGCTTGACAAGGGAGGGACGATTCATCAGGAAATCGACAGTCGAACATGGGTATACACGGATTGGGACGGTAATACTGTAAGGTACCCCGACGGGCATCCGGATTTCACTCCATACGAGCGGCAACGAGTCGAGGTTCCGGATCTTAAGGGAAATCACGGTCGTAATCCTGCAGGAGATTTTGGCAAGGCCGATGCGCTAGCGCCCAAAGGACATGCGGATTACGACCTTAATACATGGCACCACCATCAGAACATGACTACCATGCAAGAGGTACCGAAGAAAATTCACAATCGATTTACGCATTCAGGTGGAGTAAAGAACATCAAAGCTAGGTGCGACTAAAAGAAAGGACAAGATTATGCCGATAAAATACAGACCGGGCGCAGCGCTTGACGCGATAGCTGAACTTGAATCACATATCGCCCATCCATTACCTGGCGACTATAAAGATTTTCTGATTTCTCATAACGGATTGACGATTGAATATCCGGGGTATTGCGAAATTCCATTCAATAAAGTCGAATCCGGTTCAATCTCTTTTGGCGGCCTGTTTGGCACCAGAATCAATGAACCCTCAATGGACCTGATCTCATTCAATCAAGAGTTCATTTCGGAAATCGATTTTCTTGGTAAATCGATTGCAATCGGAGAAGACGGCGGCGGCAATCCATTTGTACTTATGCTGGAGCCCAGATCTGGCAATGTACTTTACTGGGATAGGACGCATCTGCATGAACCGGATGACAGTCATCAGGCCGATTTTGCCGAAGTCGATGATTGCGGCGATCTCTATGTGGTCTCAAATAGCTTTTTAGACTTTCTCATGGCAATACAGCAGCATTCTGTTTAGTTGTATTAGCTTAGCAGTGTCAGATTTTATCGCGACTAAATCGCTTTTGAAGGACTGCAATCGGCCGCCAAAAGCAGTCTTTCAGAAACTTTCTCAAGAGCGGTCGTTCGACAGCAAATCCATGATGACAGCAATGTATAAGAATTTGGGATGGGATATTTCATCCAGTCAGTCCTGCAAGGCGCATTTATTTTTACCAAGGCAAAGCAAACCGCTGATGTCGCGCATGAGAGCGCGGCACATTTGCGGCGTTATCTGGAAGCTCTATTCACTCAACCCTTTAACTGCAAACGAAAGGAAAAATCATGACCGAGAAAATCACCGTCGAAACACAGATCGATGCTCCCGTCACCCAGGTCTGGAATGCTTACACAACGCCGAGCGATATCAAGCAGTGGAACACAGCTTCTGACGATTGGCACACAACCAAATCTACTGTCGATCTGCGAGTCGGCGGCATTTTCTCGTCACGCATGGAGGCCAAGGACGGTAGCTTCGGCTTTGATTTCGAAGGAACCTACACAAAGGTGGTACCTCATGAATTGCTTGAATTCTCGTTTGGCGACCGCGCTGCGTCGGTGGCGTTCATAACAGGAGCAAAGGGCGTGACGGTTCGTGTTGTATTTGATGCTGAATCGGAAAATCCTATCGAGCAGCAGCAACAAGGGTGGCAGTCCATATTGAATAATTTTGCAAAATTCGTTCAAGCGAGACAGTAAAGGAACGTCAAAAGACAAACGACCGATGCGTTTCAAAATCGTGGTGTCATCCTGAGCTATACGTCAATTCGACAAACCGAGACTGCTGATGGTTATAGGCCGTTTAGGATATTTCTCGGGTGAATAGTCAAATACTGTTCCGACTGACTCAGCACGGCCACAACCCGCCGTTCCGAAAGGAGACGAATTTAGTATTGCTTGAACAATTATTTAATGGCAACATAGGCCGGCGGCATCCACAAGCAATTCAAAAGCCGATGCTATGCCTCCGTAATGCGTCAAAAAAAATAACAATGTTCGCCTTCGGGCGTCGATGAATTTAAAACATATAGTCCTGTATGAGAATGCCGCTAACGCCTGATAGCTTCATGGAATGCCCAATACACGGCGTTCGCAAACCGGCATTTATCTGTCAGCATATTCAGCACGGTTCGAGTCTGGGATTTTTTACTCCTACAGATGCGCCGACACCTGATGCACCGTGGCCGCAGGCATGGTGTGCCGCGTGTGAGCGCGTGGCACTTGAGGCAGGTGAGTGGAACGACGTGTCAGAAGGCTACACCTCATTCCGCTGGGTCTGCGAGGGTTGTCTCGAAACCGCTCGCATGCGAAATACATAGTGGAAAATGACAGTCCGTAATCGGCTGTGGATTCAACCGGTGAATGCAACAGATTGATGAAATCGTTCGGCAGGTGTTTCGTATTCCAGAGTTTTCCTTGGGCGTCATCCTGAAGTCGAATTACGACCTTCACGCTCGGACATATCTTGTCAGATAAAATCACGATTTATGCAGCTTTAGCGGTCGTAGGTTACTCCCGGTTACTTACGCGAATCCTGCAATCGTGCCCAATTGGCGGGCTGGGCTCAGGCCACGAAACGTGGCATAGAGTTTGCACAGGTACAGCGACGGCTCTATCGGCAGTCATGATGCGCCCGTGCTCAAATACACTCAGAAACAGTTAACGCAAATTGCTCTGGCGACTATCCGGTAATCTGAATGACATGCAAACCAGGCTGCTCCTTGCAACGCAAGTGATAGCTCTTATCCCCCACCTTCAGCGTGATGTGCAGATTATTATCCACCCCGCGCTGATCCCCGATCCCGCCTTCATGCGGCGCCGCCGACGGTAGCCACGGCCGGCCCTGCATCAGTTGCAGCAGGCGGCGCGCCTGTGAGCGTGCCGCCGCAGAGGCTGTATCCAGCAGGTCGATGATATCGACCGGCGTCAGCTTGACGAAGTTGCGCACATCGGCCGCCTTGTCCTGATACTGGAATTTGCGGCTGTACTTTTCATCGAACCGCTTCGAATAGCACTGCTTCAGGATTGTCTGTTTGGTTGCTGCATCCATGTTCGCTCCGCTCTATTTAATCGCGTATTTGAATTGTCCCTGCTTGTTGGCAGTGACCTTGATCTTGGCGATGCTGCCGCCTTCGGCCATCTTGCCCAGCACGGTTTCGGCAATTTCCGGCAACAGCGTGCCGTTGAGGATATTGTCGACATTGCGGGCGCCGGAATCGACTTCGGTGCAACGCGCCAGCACGGCTTCCACCAGCGGTTCGTCGTAGCTGAACTCGGCCTTGTGGTTGATGGCGATGCGCTTCTGGATCCGTCCCAGCTTGAGATTGATGATCTCGACCAGCACGTCGTCCGAAATCGGATAATAAGGGATCACCTTCAAACGTCCCAGAAAGGCCGGCTTGAACGCTTTCACCAGTTGCGGCCGGATCGCTTGTTCCAGGTCGTCGGTGCTGGGCAACTCTGCCGCCGCCTTGTTCAGGCAGCTTTGCATGATCAGACTGGAGGCGACATTGCTGGTCAGGATGATGATGGTGTTCTTGAAGTCGATCTCGCGGCCTTCGGCGTCGTCCAGCACGCCTTTGTCGAACACCTGGAAGAACAGTTCAAGCACGTCGGGGTGCGCTTTCTCTACCTCGTCCAGCAGCACTACGCTGTATGGATTACGGCGCACGGCTTCGGTCAAGACACCGCCCTCGCCATAGCCGACATAACCCGGCGGCGAGCCCTTCAGACCCGAGACGCTGTGCGCTTCCTGGTATTCGCTCATGTTGATGGTGACCAGCTTGCGCTCGCCGCCGTACAGCACATCGGCCAGCGCCAGTGCGGTTTCGGTCTTGCCGACACCGGACGGGCCGACGAACAGGAATACGCCCTTGGGTTTGTTCGGATCGTCCAGGTTGGCGCGCGAGGTGCGTACGCGCTGCGCCACGGCTTCGATCGCATGCGACTGGCCGAGTACACGCTCGTGCAACAAGGCGCCAAGATTGATCACCGTCTTGATTTCATCCTTGACCATCTTGCCCAGCGGGATACCGGTCCAGCTGGCGACGATTTCGGCCACCACCAGGCCGTCAACCTGGACCGGCACCATCGGCGTTTCGCCTTGCAGTTGTTTCAGTTCCTCGATCAGTTGCGCCAGTTCCTGGGTTTCCTTGCTGTCTTTGGCGGTCTTCCTGGAAGATTTTGCTGCGTCCGCGGCGGGAGTCTGCTCTGCAACCGGTGTCGCTTCCAGTTCGGTGCGTGCGGCCTTGATGCGGTCGGTCAGGGCTTTTTCCTTTTCCCAGCGTTCGCTATGGCTCGCCAATTCCGTAGTCAATCCGGCTTGCAACTCACGTAATTCCTTCAGGCGCTCGGCGTGCTTGCCGCCGGCGTTCGATTCCCGTTCCAGCGAATTCAATTCAGCCACCAGGCGGTCCAGTTTCTTGACGATATTCTCGATCAGGGCCGGGGTTGCATTCTGGCCTAGCGCGACTTTTGCACAGGCCGTGTCGAGCACGCTGATGGCCTTGTCCGGCAGCTGGCGGCCGCTGATATAACGATGCGAGAGACGCACCGCTTCGGTGATCGCTTCGTCGAACACCCGTACGCCGAAGTGCTTTTCCATCAGCGGCGCCATGCCGCGCAGCATGGCGCAGGCCAGTTCTTCGCTCGGTTCTTCGACTTTCACTACCTGGAAACGACGCGCCAAGGCAGCGTCTTTTTCAAAGTATTTCTTGTATTCGCTCCAGGTGGTGGCGGCGATGGTGCGCAGCTCGCCGCGCGCCAGCGCCGGCTTCAGCAGGTTGGCGGCGTCGTTCTGTCCCGCCTGGCCACCGGCGCCGATCATGGTGTGGGCTTCGTCGATGAACAGGATGATGGCGTGCGAGCTTTTCTTGACCTCGTCGATGACGCTCTTCAAGCGATTTTCAAACTCACCCTTGACACTCGCGCCCGCTTGCAGCAAACCCATGTCGAGGGTATGCAGCTCTACTCCTTGCAAGACGTCGGGCACGTCCTTTTGCGCAATCCGCAGCGCCAGCCCTTCCACCACCGCAGTCTTGCCGACGCCGGCCTCACCGGTCAGGATCGGATTGTTTTGCCGGCGCCGCATCAGGATGTCGATGGTCTGGCGGATCTCGGTATCGCGGCCGATCACCGGATCGACCTTACCTTCGCGCGCACGCTGCGTCAGGTTGGTGGTGAACTTGTCCAGCGACGGGGTCTTCGAGGCTTCGCCTTTGGCAGTCAAATCCTGCACCGGGTCGCCGCCCGCCTCTTCTGCCGTAGCGTTGCCATCCGCGGCGATGCTTTCCTGCGAGCCTTCGGTCAGCTTTTCCATGTCGTGCTTGAGATCGTCCAGCTTGAACTTGATGAACAGCTTGGAACCGCGATACGCCAATTGCACCAGGTCCGGTTCGGTCAGGAGGGCCAGCAGCAAATGACCGCTGCGGATACGTCCCGATTGGTTGTCGAGCGAGGCAATCAGCCAGGCATGTTCAAACAGCTTGGGCAGATGCGGGGAAAATACCGGGGTGCGCGCGTTACCGCTCTTGAAGCGGTCGATTTCATGCCGCAGATCGCTTTCCAGCGTAGCGATGCTGATGCCGGATTTACGCGCAATCACTGCAAAATCGCTCTTGGGCTGTTCCAGCAGCGCCAGGAACAGATGTTCTATATCCACCTCATATTGGCCGCGACTGACGCAAATGTTTGCCGCACGTTCCGCCGCCAGGCGCGAGGTGTCGTTCAGTTTGCCGATTAAGGTTTTGAGATTAATGCTCATTGAAGCCTTCCCATCCATGCATTGTCAAAGTGAGTGAATTTCGTAACAAACGTCGGTGCGGTCGATTGCAGCAGGCTTGCTGGTGACAAAAGTATCCCAGCCCAGCCGCCCGCCTTCGCGCTCGGAATCCAGGGCGACGCTTTGCACCTGGTCCGCGCGCAGGATCAGTTGTATTTCGTATTCCAGAAAGACGCTGGTAAACATCGCCAGTATCTTCTGCAGCCCGACAGCAGCCGTGCCGCCCGGCAAAAAGCTTTCAAATTTCTTTTTGGTCAAGGGACCGATTTTCAGGCGCATGCGCAAATCGCGCTGCCATACCCGCTGGCCTACCATCGCCACGCTGCCCAAGGTGGCGTTGGTCGAACCCAATACCGTTTGCTGGTCGGGCGGCACGTCATACCAATGACCGACAAACTGTTCGATCGCGATCGGCACCGAAAAATAGTCGCGCAGAACCCGCTGCATATACGCTGCGGAGGGAGGCCGGTGCCTGATGGCCGCGGCAAAATGGCCGATCGATTCGTCCAGCAGGCCTTCGCCGTCTTCCGACATGCGGTCGCGCAAGGTACGGTGGCCCAAGCCGGCGAGCGACATCAGCAGCGGCAGGAAACTGTCCTTGCCGTCGATCTGGTACTTGAATTCCAGCCGGTACTTGCGCCAGGCTTTGAAAAAAAGCGCCACGCCGCGATTCGAGAAGACATCCAGGAAAGCGCGCGGCCCTTGGTCTTTTTCATACAGCTGGTGCGCAGCAATGCGCTCCGAGTAATGGCTAGGCAAGGTGCCGTTGCTGCCCAAGAATCCGATGAATGCCGGCGTCAGCGCAATACTATCGAGCTGGTTGCTCTGCAATGCTTCCAGCAAGGCTTCCACCGATTGCTCGGTCAGCTTGGGCGTTACTTCCAGCGCCTCGATCTCGCTCGGCGGAAATCCCAGCGACACCGTGTTCTGAAAACGCAGGAAGTCACTCACCGCTTCCTCATGCGGAACGCCGTTACGTTTCAACCACAGCTCCAACATCATCACAGCCTGGAAAAACTGGAACCGATGCGGCTTGTCCAGCAGGCGCTGGATTACACTAGGTTCGAATCTCCGCTGCGCGGTAAGCATCGCAGTATCTCCTCACCTGTTCGTTTGGAAGCTATGACCAATCGCGTGAAGCTGTTGGCGTGCACATACAAGCCGAGGAAGCGATCCAGGATATTGGCAAACACATGGATACCGCTGCCGACAAACCCTTCCTCGTCCAGGGTTACCTTGATCTCGATGCCGCGCACCAGCGATGCAAACGGATTGCCGGGCAGCCAGGCAGTGGCAGCCTTATGATCGATGCCGATCACGCTGCCGATCTGGCGCTGGGAGATCGCCGAACGCGGCAAGTCATATAGGCTCAGGGTTTCTTGCAAAGCTTCAAGGCCGCCCTTGGCCAGCGACAGGTGGTTCAAGGCAAGATGCGAAATCAGGCGCCAATGCGCTCCGCGGCCGCGCTCGAAGCGGCAAGGCTCGGACGGCTTTCTCAAGAAACTGATGGAATTGACCAGAGAACCGCCCTCCAGGAACAGATCGCCGCCGGCCAAGCCGTAGGCCAGCGACGCCGGCAAGTTACGATTGCAGCAAGTCAGTTCGATACTCAGCGTATCGGTTTCTATCGTGGCCGGATCAAAGTCGATATCGACAATTGAAATTTCGGTTTCATAGCCGGGGCTGCGGGCCGCCACCAGTTCGTCGCGCCGCATGGCCCAGTAGTGTCCGGATTTATCCGCGCTTTCACCGTGACGCAGCGAATAGAACGGACGGAATTCAGTGATCGACTCACCTTCCGGGGTTTGCCGCACCAGCTGCACCGAATCGATCGAATGCACCTCATAGGCATAGGCGCGCCGTGAATCGCCGACCACCGGATAATAGGCGCTGGTGTGGGTCAGGCGGATCGGGTCGCCGCGCTGCTTGAACAGATTGATGACCGGCGTGCAGCCCAGCAGCAGATTATTGGTCGACAAGGTGCCCAGCATGCGGGCGGTGTTGGAATCGGCGCGCAGACCGGAGAGCACCAGATGCAAGGTGAATTTCTTGCAACCCGGCGCTAATAGCTTGGTGATCTCGGCGACGTCGACATCGAAGAAATTGAATTTCTCAGGATAGGAAAAATATTCGGTCAGCAGCCGATATGCCGGATGCGAACGCGCCGGGAAATCGATCAGCGATTCGTCTTCCTCAAAGCCAACGGGAGTTACCGGGATCTTGTTTACCGCATGCCAACGGCCACTGTTGCCGGCTTCGACATAGGCGCGCATCGTCCGCATGAACAGCGTATCGCGCAACGCTGCGCAAAACGACGGCTCGCCGTCGATAAATACGCGCAGCGTCTTGACCCCAAGCTCGGCAAAACCGGCCTGCTCGGCAGTCGTTTCAAAAGTGATGCCGATACGCGAGCTGGCGGTGGGTGGCAGCAGCACCGCGTCCGGCGGTTCGATGATAGGGTCGAACACGGCGTGCGACAGCAGCAGAGGCGCCACCACAACGTCATACGTGGTTTTGAATTTACAGGCTACGCCCCTGACCGGGCGCGTCGTCAGTTCGGTGCCGCGCGGGACCGGCATCGCGGTAGTCAATTGCGCTGCGGCGGCGCTGTAGTCCATGCGGGCAATCGAACAGGACGGGAACGGCCGCAGGTAATGCGGATAAAGCACCTCGAACAAGGCTTCGGTAAATTCCGGGTAATCGTCGTCCAGCCGCTTCGAGGTGCGGGCGTTGATCAGCGCGAACGACTGGATCATGCGCTCGATATGCGGGTCTTCGGAGACTTCGCCGGACATCAGCAGGCGCCCGGCAATCTTTGGATAGCGCTCCGAAAATTCGCGTGAATAGCGTCTTAGAAAACCGAGCTCTCGCTCATAATAGGGAAGTAATTCGTCCACGTTAACTGTCCACCCGCATCGCGCGGCGTGCTCTGCTGATTGAGTATTGCAAGGTAGATGGCTGCAGCACGGCGTCGAAGCTCACAGCCTCTTTGGCCGGCGGCACAACCAGCATGGCCGCAATCGCAAAATTCAGACGGTTGATTGATCCTTCGCGCAACTCAAGCGAAGCCCGGACATTTCTCAGGCGCGGCTCGTGGCGCGCAATACCTTGTTCCAGGCATTCGCAGATATAAGCACGGTCATCCATGCTGGCCAGACTCATGCCGGAAAAGTCGTTCAAGCCGTAGGTCAATATCGACTTGCTGCATTCGGGAAAATTCTTGAGTATTTCTTCCGGAATCACGGTGCGCGTATTCAGCATGGCCTCCAAGTCGCGGGCAACCGCGTCTTTCAAGGCATCCATCGATAATCGCACTACCAGATCGGATTGCGCAGGCGTACTGTCGCCGCCCATCAGTCTGTCAAACAATCCCGGCGTGAAACCTTTCATCGCATACCATTCAGAAGAAAAAAGAAACGCGGCATCGAGATGCCACGGCTCTCATTACCGGTACAAAAAAATTACACGACCTTGTTGGTCGACAGATCCCAGCCGCCGGATGTGTTGCCACCGGAGCCGCCACCGATTTTTTGCTGTGTGTACTTCCATTTGACTTTGGAATATTTCAGGCTGACGCTCTCGCTCAGCACTTCGCCTTCCTGGACGGATGGCGTGACATCGGAAATCAGCAGGTTCGACAACTCGATTTCGAAGTACTTGATGCGGTCGCCCTTGCCGTCAGCGCGCAGGAACTCAAACTTTGCGCTATCGATCGTCTTGCCCGAAGAGCAGTTTTGCAGCAGCAAAGGTGTGGCCAGATCGGCGATCTTGGTAATCACGATATCCTTGTGCTCGCAGCGCTCAGCAGTGTGGCCGCCGCCGGTCGACGCCGTAGCCGACTTTGGCTGCAACACTTCCCACTGTACCGATTTGCATTCGATCCAGTCTTTGTGTGCGCTGTCTGTCGATTCGCCCTTGATGCCATTAATTTGCAGATATACGTCTATTGCCATGGTGATTCCCCTTATTCAATTAAGTTAGGACTTGGTTGACGCTGGTAATTCCGCAACCAAGCGGAGTGAAACTGAAAGTTCATCAAGCTGGAAGTGCGGGCGCAAAAAAGACACTGCACGATAAACGCCCGGACGTCCTGGTACTTCAGATACCTGCACTGAGGCTTCACGCAACGGAAATTGCGCCTTTTGCTCTTGGCTGGCATTGTCATCAAGCAGCACATACTGGGTCAGCCAACGGTTGAGGAAATCTTCCACGTTGCCTGCCGAAGCAAAGCTGCCGATCTTGTCGCGCATCATCGACTTCATGTAATGCGCAATACGCGATACGGCGAAAATGTATTGCAGCTGGGCTGACAGCACGGAGTTGGCATTAGCCGAATCGGTATTGTATTTCTTGGCTTTCTGGGTCGATTGAGCACCAAAGAAAGCCGCGTAGTCGGTGTTTTTACAATGCACCAGCGAGATGAAACCAAGATCGCTCAGTTCTTTTTCACGACGATCGGTAATGGCTATCTCGGTCGGACACTTGAGCGCAACTTCGCCTTCGTCGGTTTTAAAGGTATGAGTCGGCAAGTCTTCCACCAAACCGCCGCCTTCGACACCGCGGATCGCTGCGCACCAGCCGAAATCTTCAAACGCCTTGGTCAGCTTGGTGCCGAATGCATATGCTGCGTTACACCACAGGTATTTGGAGTGATCGGTGCCATCGACATCTTCCACGAAGTTGAAACCGTCGACAGTCTGGCCATCCTTGGGATTGAACGGCAGGCGGCCCAAAAAGCGTGGCAGGGTCAAGCCGACATAACGGGAATCTTCCGATTCGCGGAAAGACTTCCATTTTGCATATTCGACGGTCTCGAACACCTTGGCCAGGTCGCGCGGCCTGCCGAGTTCGCTATAGGTTTCCAGGCCAAACAGTTCAGGCGACGCCGAACTGATGAACGGTGCGTGCGCAGAAGCGGCGATATGCGACATCTGTTCGATGAAATACATGTCTTCCGGCTGCCGGGTAATTTCAAAATCCCCCAGCAAGGCGCCGAATGGAGAACCGCCGAAAGTGCCGAACTCTTCTTCATAGACTTTCTTGAAGACAGCGCTCTGGTCGAAATCCAGGGCTGCCTGGAAGTCCTTGACCAATTCCCGTTTGGTGGCGTTCAACACCTTGATCTTGATATTCTGGCCGGTAGTCGAATTGAACACCAGATAGTGCAAGCCGGTCCAACTGCTTTCCAGCTTCTGGAATTCAGGCGCATGGATCACGGCGCTGACTTGCGCTGAAATCAGACGGTCCAGTTCGGCCACGCGGGCGTCGATGGTGGCCGACAAATTGGCTGAAACCACCACGGTGCCTTGCATGACCTGATTCACGAGTTCGGAAATGATGTCCTTGGCGCGGTCATGCTCAGCGCCGGACTTGGCAACCTTGCTCTGTTCTACGATCTGGTCAAGCAAACCGGATTCTTCTGCGGTTGCGCTGGCGGTCAACGCAGTGTTGTGCTGAAAGGACATTTCAGTCTCCTTGCTTCTTGGTTTGCTTGCTTAACGCCGCGAGCTTTTCTGTGCTGTTGAGCACATCGTTGAGGATATCTTCCAGCTTGTCGTTGCCAGCCAGCTTGTTGCGCAGATCCGCCAGCTTGGTGCGGGCTTCGAGCAACTGCTTGAGCGGCTCGATTTGCTGCACCACCGCTTCCGGACGGAAATCGTCGATGGATTTGAATTTGAGCTCGACCCCGAACTCGCCGCCGGCGTCGCTCAGATGATTCGGCACGCGGAAAGTAGCTTTCGGCTCGACGCCCTTCATCACCTCATCGAAATTATCGTTGTCGATGTTGACGAACTTGCGGTCCTTCAGCTTGGGCTGGGCCACATCGGACTTGCCGCTGAAATCGCCTACCACGCCCATCACGAACGGCAACTCCTTTTGCTCGATTGCGTCACCGATTTCAACGTCGTAAGTCATCTGCACGCGTGGTGGACGCACTTTCTGCAAACGTTTTTGAGTACTCTCTTTTTTGGCCATAAAACCCCCGCTGATGCTTACCGAATAATCACGCCCTGATTCCGCCTGGCGGGATCAGGATTCTTTTGAGTTACAGTTACTGTAGCGATCCGAATGGATTGGCGGCGTCGCCGCTAGGTTCTGGCGTCGCACCTGGCTTCGCCGCAACAGCGCCCTTTTTGGCGGTTGCTGCTGCCGGACGCGCCACCACCTTTGGCCGGGCCGGCACCAATACTGTCTCGCCCAGGCTTTCACGCAGGATTTTGGCCAGTCCTTGCGCTTCGCTGCGGACGTTGCCGTTCAAATCGTTCTGCGTGCGCAAATCGTTCAGAGCCTTGGTCGACAATCTGAGGCCGCCCACCGCCACTATGCTATTGGCAACCTTGTCCTTCGGATCGCGTTGCAAACCTTCCAGCGCATTGGAAATGGCATCGCCATAGTTTTCTGCATCGAAGCGGATTTGCGCCAGACGCACCCATGGTGTTTTGTCTGCAGGAAACGCGCTGGTCGCATCTTTCAACAACTTGACTGCTTTATCGGTTTGTCCGGCCTTTTGTGCGGCGTCTGCTTCAGCCACTATAGAATCCAGCTTGGCTGCGGGGTCTACCGGTGGCGCCTGGGTTGCACAGGCACTTAACAGGCAGGCCAATGCCGTGCCGTAGATAAACTTATTTTTCCATTGACTCATCTTGCGCTCACTTTCCATATGGCAATTTTTAAATAGCCGGATCTTAACAAAACTTGGCAGATGCAGATATCATATTGCCAATCTACATCAAAATTTGTTAACTTTGGTTACACCATAGCAACAATTTTAGTCTAGACACATACTATGTGTCTAGACGACAACTACGTTGTTGTTTTATGCAACATTAACAATAAAATACTTTTTTCGAGCGTTATTATCCATTTAATATTTCTGCAATCCAACTAAAGACTAGTCTTAATGCGCCCCTTATCTATCCTGGTTTCGCTGGTCGCAGTGCTGAGCTTGACTGGTTGCGCCGCAGGCGCCGTATCGGCGGTTGGCTCAATCGCCAGCTCTGTATTGCAAATGTCAGGTATCACCAAACCAGAAATCCC
>NZ_JAGQEG010000035.1 GCF_018305005.1 Collimonas silvisoli | reverse complement strand
GGCGCAATCCGTTCGGATCTACAACCGGGAACGGCCGCATACGGCCCTGAAATACAAAACGCCCGATGCGGTGCATCGAGCGTTTGTGTTGCAATAAAACCTGTCAACCTATTTTAGGACTGGACACCGACCTATTTCACGTGCTCTAAAAAAAACGCAACGGCATTCTTGCGAAGCCATTGCGTTTGAGTTTTCCGCTCAATTGAGAGCAGCGCTCTCAAGCTTTGGGAAAGCTATTTATTTCCACTTGAAGCCGTAACCAACGCTGAAGCCGGTGTTGTTGCCTGTAGTGCTTACCCCGGCGCCCCAGGCGCTATTGCCAGTCTTGCTGATGGATTTGAATTGCAAAGCCAATGCGCCGTAACCCTGGTAAGAACCCATGCCTACGCCTACACCTTTTTCGCCCGCTTCCAAAGGCGGCATCACCGCTCCCGACAACGCCATGCTCATCGCGATACCCGAGTAAGCGATACGTTTGATGTCGCCAATCTGGTTCTGCACATTGTTCAATTGCTGGACATTGACCGCATCAGTCAGGTTGACCCCAGGCGCCACATTGGTGATCCGGCGTTCGCTGCCGGCAGAACCCACCGACACCGTATTGGCCTGGTCCGCCACCGAATATGCTCCCAGCGCCACCGAGCGGCTCGCCGTAGCTTGCGCCCCGGCTCCCATCGCCACCGCGTCATTGCCCGAGGCCAGCGCGTTGTTACCAATCGCTACCGTCGGATCGCCTGTCGCCCTGGCGTTGTAGCCAATCGCCACCGAGCCTGCTTGTGATGCCAGGGCACGGAAGCCGACTGCCGTGGTGTTGGTATCGGTCGCTTGTGCGTTCGAACCCAAAGCCGTTGCGCCATCCTTGGTCGCTTGCGCGCACAAACCGGAGGCGCTAGCGTCCACCCCATTGACGCTGCTGCAGGTCGCCGCCACCACGTTAACAACAGCGGTGCCGGTGGTGCCGCGGGTCTGCACCGTGCCATTGCCATTGGAGCCGCCGATCGTAGTGCCGCCGAGCGTGGCGCCGTTGGCCGCCGCGTTAGTGGATGCATCCACCAGCGCCGTCAGCGACGTCGACAACGAAGCCGTACCGTTGGCGATGCCGCGCAGGCCGGTTGAGAGCGAAGTCACCTGGCTCAAGCCGGTCGATAGGGACGACAAGCCCGTTGACAACGAAGCGATGCCGGTCGAGGTGGAGGTCGACAATGAACTCACGTTGCCATTGGTCGTAGACAAGCCAGTCGACAAGGAACTGACGTTCGAAGTATTGCTCGATAGCCCGCTCGACAGAGAACTCACGCTGCTATTGGCGCTCGACAGACCGGTCGATAACGAACCGATGCCTGTTGAAGTGGAAGTCGACAGAGAATTTACGCTGCTGTTGACAGACGACAGACTGGATGAAGTGGCGGTCGACAGCGAATTCAGCTGGCTGAGGTTGACTGCATCGGTATTCTGCGTACCGGCTGCGACGTTGATGATCTGCCGCTCGCGGTTAGCCGAACCCACCGACACCACATTGTTACGTGCCGTGCCAGCCACTGTTTCATTGATCGAATTCGCGCCGATGGATACCGAATTCGAACCCTTGCTGACTACCGCATTATCCGAACCGTCCAGCTTGCCATCCGCCTTCAAGTAGTTGGCAACTCCGGAGCCCTGCAAGCTGCTCGACAACGAGGAAACGTTGCTATTGGTAGAGCTCAGACCGGTCGACAAGGAACCGATGTTGCTGGTTGTCGTGCTCAGGCCGGTTGACAGTGAGATGATGCCGGTTGAAGTTGAAGTCGACAGCGACGACACGTTGCTGTTGGTCGCGCTCAGGCCGGTAGACAACGAAGTGATTCCGGTCGAAGTCGATGTCGATAACGATGTCACGTTGCTGTTAGTCGTGCTCAAACCGGTCGACAGCGAAGTAATTCCGGTCGAAGCCGATGTCGACAACGACGACACGCTGCTGTTGGTTGTGCTCAGACCGGTTGACAGCGAGGTGATGCCCGTCGATGCCGATGTCGACAACGAAGTCACGTTACTGTTGGTTGTGCTCAAACCGGTAGACAACGACGTGATGCCAGTTGAGGTTGAAGTCGACAGCGACGACACATTGCTGTTGGTTGTGCTCAGACCAGTAGACAGCGAAGTAATGCCAGTCGATGTCGATGTCGACAAGGAATCCACATTGCTATTCGCTGTGCTCAGACCAGTCGACAACGAGCCGATATTGCTGGCGTTGGTGCTGATGCCAGTCGAAGCTGAGGTCGACAACGATGACACACTGCTGTTGGTCGTGCTCAAGCCGGTCGACAACGAGCCGATATTACTGGCGTTGGTGCTTATGCCGGTCGAAGTCGAGGTCGACAGCGACGATACATTGCTGTTGGTCGTACTCAGACCAGTCGACAACGAGCCGATATTGCTGGCGTTGGTGCTGATGCCAGTCGAAGCTGAGGTCGACAGCGACGACACGCTGCTGTTGGTGGTGCTCAGGCCAGTCGACAGCGAAGTGATGCCGGTTGAGGTCGACGTCGACAGCGAATTGACATTGCTATTCGTTGTGCTCAAGCCGGTCGACAGCGATGACACGCTGCTGTTGGTCGTGCTCAAACCAGTCGACAACGAACCAATGTTGCTGGCATTGGTGCTGATGCCAGTCGAGGTGGATGTCGACAGCGACGATACATTGCTATTGGTCGTGCTCAGGCCAGTCGAGGTTGAAGTCGACAATGATGACATGCTGCTGTTGGTTGTGCTCAGACCGGTTGACAGCGAAGTGACGCCGGTTGAGGTCGACGTCGACAGTGAATCGACATTGCTATTCGTTGTGCTCAAGCCGGTCGACAACGAGCTGATGTTGCTGGCGTTGGTGCTGATGCCAGTCGAAGTCGAGGTCGACAGCGACGAAACACTGCTGTTGGTAGTGCTCAGGCCGGTAGACAATGAACCAAGATTGCTAGCGTTGGTACTGATGCCAGTCGAAGCTGAGGTCGACAGTGACGATACATTGCTGTTGGTCGTGCTCAAACCAGTCGACAACGAGCCGATATTGCTGGCATTGGTGCTGATGCCAGTCGAAGTGGAAGTCGACAGCGATGTGACATTGCTATTAGCAGTGCTCAGACCGGTGGACAGCGAGGTGATGCCAGTCGATGCCGACGTCGACAACGAAGTCACGCTGCTGTTGGTTGTGCTCAGACCGGTTGACAGCGAAGTGACGCCGGTTGAGGTCGACGTCGACAGCGAATCGACATTGCTATTCGTTGTGCTCAAGCCAGTCGACAACGAGCTAATATTGCTGGCGTTGGTGCTGATGCCAGTCGAAGTCGAGGTCGACAGCGACGATACATTGCTATTGGTCGTACTCAGACCAGTCGACAACGAGCCGATGTTGCTGGTGTTGGTACTGATGCCAGTCGAAGCTGAGGTCGACAGCGACGATACATTGCTATTGGTCGTGCTCAGACCGGTCGACAGCGAAGTGATGCCGGTTGAGGTCGATGTCGACAGCGAATCGACATTGCTATTCGTTGTGCTCAGGCCGCTCGACAGCGAGGTGATGCCAGTCGATGCCGACGTCGACAACGAAGTCACGCTGCTGTTGGTCGTACTCAGGCCGGTAGACAACGAGCCGATATTGCTGGCGTTGGTACTGATGCCAGTCGAAGTCGAGGTCGACAGCGACGATACATTGCTATTGGTCGTGCTCAGACCAGTCGACAACGACGACACACTGCTGTTGGTCGTGCTCAGGCCAGTAGACAACGAACCGATGTTGCTGGCGTTGGTACTGATGCCAGTCGAAGCTGAGGTCGACAGCGACGACACGCTGCTGTTGGTTGTGCTCAGACCGGTTGACAGCGAAGTAACGCCGGTTGAGGTCGATGTCGACAGCGAATCGACACTGCTATTCGTCGTGCTCAAACCAGTCGACAACGAACCGATGTTGCTGGCGTTGGTACTGATGCCGGTCGATGTCGAAGTCGACAGCGACGACACATTACTGTTGGTGGTGCTAAGACCGGTTGACAACGATGTGATGCCGGTTGAGGTCGACGTCGACAGCGAATCGACACTGCTATTCGTCGTACTCAAGCCAGTCGACAACGAACCGATGTTACTGGTGTTGGTGCTGATACCGGTCGAAGTCGAAGTCGACAGCGACGATACATTACTGTTCGTTGTACTCAGACCGGTCGATGTCGAAGTCGATAATGACGAAACGCTGCTGTTGGCCGTGCTCAAACCAGTCGACAACGAACCAATGTTGCTGGCGTTGGTGCTGATACCGGTCGAAGTGGAAGTCGACAGCGACGATACATTGCTGTTGGTCGTACTCAGGCCGGTAGACAACAAGCCGATGTTACTGGCGTTGGTGCTGATGCCGGTCGATGTCGATGTTGACAATGACGAAACGCTGCTGTTGGCCGTGCTCAAACCAGTCGACAACGAACCAATGTTGCTGGCGTTGGTGCTGATGCCAGTCGAAGCTGAGGTCGACAGCGACGACACGCTGCTGTTGGTGGTGCTCAGACCGGTTGACAGCGAAGTGACGCCGGTTGAGGTCGACGTCGACAGCGAATCGACACTGCTATTCGTCGTACTCAAGCCAGTCGACAATGAGCTGATGTTGCTGGCGTTGGTGCTGATGCCGGTCGATGTCGATGTCGACAGCGACGATACATTACTGTTCGTCGTACTCAGACCGGTCGATGTCGAAGTCGATAATGACGAAACGCTGCTGTTGGTCGTACTCAGGCCGGACGACAATGAAGTCACATTGCTGCTGGCAGTGCTCAGGCCGCTTGACAACGATGTGATGCCGGTCGAGGCCGATGTCGACAGCGACGACACATTGCTATTGGTCGTGCTCAGACCGGTTGACAACGACGTGATGCCGGTTGAGGTCGATGTCGACAGCGAATCGACACTGCTATTCGTTGTGCTCAAGCCAGTCGACAACGAGCTGATGTTGCTGGCATTGGTGCTAATGCCGGTCGAAGTTGAAGTCGACAATGATGACACGCTGCTGTTGGTCGTGCTCAGGCCGGACGACAATGAAGTCACATTGCTGCTGGCAGTGCTCAGACCGGTTGACAGCGAAGTGATGCCGGTTGAGGTCGACGTCGACAGCGATGTGACATTGCTATTAGCAGTGCTCAGACCGGTCGATGTCGAAGCCGATAATGACGAAACGCTGCTGTTGGTCGTGCTCAGGCCGGTAGACAATGAAGTCACATTGCTGCTGGCAGTGCTCAGACCGGTTGACAGCGAGGTGATGCCAGTCGATGCCGACGTCGACAACGAAGTCACGCTGCTGTTGGTCGTACTCAGGCCGGTAGACAACGAGCCGATATTGCTGGCGTTGGTGCTGATGCCGGTCGAAGCTGAGGTCGACAGCGACGATACGTTGCTATTCGTTGTGCTCAAGCCGGTCGACAACGAGTCGATATTGCTGGCATTGGTACTGATGCCGGTCGAAGTTGAAGTCGACAGCGATGTGACATTGCTATTAGCAGTGCTCAGACCGGTCGATGTCGAACTCGATAACGACGAAACGCTACTGTTTGTTGTACTCAGACCGGTCGACAGCGATGCCACGTTGCTGTTGGTCGTGCTCAAACCGGTGGACAACGATGTAATACCGGTCGAAGCCGATGTCGATAACGACGTCACGCTGCTATTGGTCGTGCTCAGGCCAGTCGACAACGAGCCGATGTTGCTGGCATTGGTGCTGATGCCGGTCGAAGTTGACGTCGACAACGACGACACACTGCTGTTGGTGGTGCTCAGGCCGGTCGATAGCGAGGTGATGCCGGTCGATGCCGACGTCGATAACGAAGTCACGCTGCTGTTGCTCGTACTCAGGCCGGTAGACAGCGATACCACGTTGCTGTTGGTGGTGCTCAGGCCAGTCGACAATGAACCAATATTGCTGGCGTTGGTGCTGATGCCGGTCGAGGTGGAAGTCGACAACGACGACACACTGCTGTTGGTGGTGCTCAGGCCGGTCGATAGCGAGGTGATGCCGGTCGATGCCGACGTCGACAACGAAGTCACGCTGCTGTTGGTCGTGCTCAGACCGGACGACAATGAAGTCACATTGCTGCTGGCAGTGCTCAGACCGGTTGACGTCGAACTCGATAACGACGAAACGCTACTGTTTGTTGTACTCAGACCGGTCGACAGCGATGCCACGTTGCTGTTGGTCGTGCTCAAACCAGTCGAGGTTGAAGTCGACAACGAAGTCACGCTGCTGTTGGTCGTGCTCAGGCCGGTCGACAATGAACCAATATTGCTGGCGTTGGTGCTGATGCCGGTCGAGGTGGAAGTCGACAACGACGACACACTGCTATTGGTCGTGCTCAGACCGGACGACAATGAAGCCACATTGCTGCTGGCAATGCTCAGGCCGGTTGACGTCGAACTCGATAACGACGAAACGCTGCTGTTGGTTGTACTCAGACCGGTAGACAGCGATGCCACGTTGCTGTTGGTCGTGCTCAAACCGGTGGACAACGAGCCGAGGTTGCTGGCGTTGGTACTGATACCAGTTGAAGCTGAAGTCGACAGCGACGTGACATTGCTATTGGCAGTGCTCAGACCGGTCGAAGCTGAAGTCGATAACGATGAAACGCTGCTATTGGTCGTGCTCAAGCCGGTCGACAACGAGCCAATGTTGCTGGCGTTGGTGCTGATGCCAGTCGAGGCCGACGTTGACAACGATGTCACATTGCTGTTGGTCGAACTCAACCCGGTAGACAGCGAGCTGATACCGCTCGTTGCTGTGCTCAAGCCCGTAGAAGTGGATGTAGATAACGACGACACATTACTGTTGGTCGTGCTCAAACCCGTTGAGGTAGATGTCGACAACGATGTCACATTGCTGTTGGTGGTGCTCAAGCCGGTCGACACCGAAGTGATGCCGGTCGACGCCGAGGTCGACAACGACGACACGTTGCTGTTGGTCGTGCTCAGGCCGGTCGACAGCGAGGTGATGCTCGTCGATGCCGAGGTCGACAACGAGGTCACGTTGCTGTTGGCTGTGCTCAGGCCGGTCGACAGCGAGGTGATGCCGGTCGACGCCGAGGTCGACAACGATGTCACGTTACTGTTGGTGGTGCTCAATCCGGTCGACAGCGAGGTGATGCCAGTCGATGCTGAAGCCGACAACGAGGTCACGTTGCTATTGGTCGTGCTCAGGCCGGTAGACAATGAACCAATATTGCTAGCGTTGGTACTGATGCCAGTCGATGCCGAGGTCGACAACGATGCCACGTTGCTATTGGTTGTGCTCAGACCGGTGGACAAGGAGGTTTCCGCCACTCTTGATGTGCTGATGCCCGTCGAAGTCGAAGCCGACAGCGAGGTCACATTGCTATTGGTGGTGCTCAATCCGGTGGACAACGAAGTCACGTTGCTATTCGTCGCACTAAGACCAGTCGAAGCAGAAGTCGAGAGCGAAGTCACGTTGCTGTTGGTCGTGCTCAGGCCAGTCGACAGCGAAGTGATGCCAGTCGATGCCGAGGTCGACAACGACGACACGTTGCTGTTGGTGGTGCTCAGACCTGTTGAGAGAGATGTTACGTTGCTGTTGGTGGTACTCAAGCCGGTCGACAGCGAGGTGATGCCAGTCGATGCCGAGGTCGACAGCGAAGTCACGTTGCTGTTGGCTGTGCTCAGACCGGTCGACAGCGAAGTAATGCCGGTGGAAGCCGAGGTCGACAACGAGGTCACGTTGCTGTTGGTCGTGCTCAGACCAGTCGACAACGAAGTGATGCCCGTCGATGCCGAGGTCGACAACGACGACACGTTGCTGTTGGTGGTGCTCAGACCTGTTGAGAGAGATGTTAGGTTGCTGTTGGTGGTACTCAAGCCGGTCGACAGCGAGGTGATGCCAGTCGATGCCGAGGTCGACAGCGAAGTCACGTTGCTGTTGGCTGTGCTCAGACCGGTCGACAGCGAAGTAATGCCGGTGGAAGCCGAGGTCGACAACGAGGTCACGCTGCTGTTGGTCGTGCTCAAGCCGGTCGACAGCGAAGTGATGCCGGTCGATGCCGAAGCCGACAACGAGGTCACGTTGCTATTGGTCGTGCTCAGACCTGTTGAGAGAGATGTTACGTTGCTGTTGGTCGTGCTCAGGCCAGTCGACAGCGAGGTGATGCCCGTCGATGCCGAGGTCGACAACGATGTCACGTTGCTGTTGGCGGTGCTCAGACCGGTCGACAGCGAAGTAATGCCGGTGGAAGCCGAGGTCGACAACGAGGTCACGCTGCTGTTGGTCGTGCTCAAGCCGGTCGACAGCGAGCTCACGTTGCTATTGGTTGTGCTCAGGCCGGTCGACAGCGAAGTAATGCCGGTAGAAGCCGAGGTCGACAACAATGTCACATTGCTGTTGGTAGTGCTCAAGCCAGTCGACAGCGATGTGATGCCAGTCGACGCCGAGGTTGACAACGACGACACGTTGCTGTTGGTCGTGCTCAGACCTGTTGAGAGAGATGTTACGTTGCTGTTGGTGGTACTCAAGCCGGTCGACAGCGAAGTGATACCGGTCGAAGTCGATGTCGACAATGAGGTCACGTTGCTGTTGGCCGCACTCAAACCCGTCGAGGTTGAAGTCGACAACGACGACACGTTACTGTTGGTGGTGCTCAATCCGGTGGACAACGAAGTCACGTTGCTATTCGTCGCACTAAGACCAGTCGAAGCAGAAGTCGAGAGCGAAGTCACGCTGCTGTTGGCGGAGCTCAGTCCGGTGGACAGCGAAGTCACGTTGCTGCTAGCCGTGCTCAAGCCTGTCGAGGTTGAAGTCGACAGCGACGATACATTACTGTTGGTTGTGCTCAGACCTGTCGACAAGGAGGTTTCCGCCACTCTTGATGTGCTGATGCCTGCCGAAGTTGAAGTCGACAACGAGGTCATGTTGCTATTGGTGCTGCTCAGGCCGGTCGACAGCGAAGTAATACCGGTCGATGCCGAGGTCGACAACGATGTCACATTGCTGTTGGTCGTGCTCAGACCGGTTGACAGTGAAGTGATGCCGGTGGAAGTCGAAGTCGACAACGATGCCACGTTGCTGTTGGTCGTGCTCAGACCCGTCGAGGTTGAGGTCGATAGCGAAGACACGCTGCTGTTGACGGAGCTCAGGCCGGTGGACAGCGAAGTCACGTTGCTGTTGGTTGTGCTCAAACCGGTGGACAACGAGGTCACGTTGCTGTTTGTCGTGCTCAGGCCGGTCGACAGTGATGTGATGCCAGTTGATGCCGAGGTCGATAACGATGTCACGTTGCTGTTGGTAGTGCTCAGACCTGCTGAGAGAGATGTTACGTTGCTGTTGGTTGTGCTCAAGCCGGTCGACAGCGATGTGATGCCAGTCGATGCCGAGGTCGACAGCGAGTTCACGTTGCTGTTTGTCGTGCTCAGGCCGGTCGACAGCGATGTGATGCCAGTCGATGCCGAGGTCGACAGCGAGCTCACGTTACTATTGGTCGTGCTCAAGCCGGTCGACAGCGAAGTGATGCCAGTCGACGTCGAGGTCGACAACGATGCCACATTGCTGTTGGTGGTGCTCAGACCGGTCGATAGCGAGGCGATGCCAGTCGATGCCGAGGTCGACAACGAGGTCACGTTGCTATTGGCTGTGCTCAGGCCGGTCGATGCCGAAGTCGACAGCGACGATACGTTGCTGTTGGTCGTGCTCAAACCAGTCGACAGCGAAGTAATACCCGTCGATGCCGATGTCGACAACGATGCCACGTTGCTGTTGGTTGTGCTCAAACCGGTGGACAAGGAAGTTTCCGCCACTCTTGATGTGCTGATGCCCGTCGAAGTCGAAGCCGACAGCGAGGTCACATTGCTATTGGTGGTGCTCAAACCGGTCGACAGCGAAGTGATGCCAGTCGATGCCGAGGTCGACAACGATGTCACATTGCTGTTGGTCGTGCTCAGACCGGTTGACAGCGAGGTGATGCCCGTCGATGCCGAGGTCGACAACGATGTCACATTGCTGTTGGTCGTGTTCAGACCGGTTGACAGCGAGGTGATGCCCGTCGATGCCGAGGTCGACAACGACGACACGTTACTGTTGGTGGTGCTCAATCCGGTGGACAACGAAGTCACGTTGCTATTCGTCGCACTAAGACCAGTCGAAGCAGAAGTCGAGAGCGAAGTCACGTTGCTGTTGGTTGTGCTCAGACCTGTTGAGAGAGATGTTACGTTGCTGTTGGTGGTGCTCAGACCGGTCGACAGCGATGTGATGCCGGTTGAAGCCGAAGCCGACAACGATGTCACGTTGCTATTGGTGGTGCTCAGGCCGGTCGACAACGAAGTGATGCCAGTCGACACCGAGGTCGACAACGATGCCACACTGCTGTTGGTTGTGCTCAGACCTGTTGAGAGAGATGTCACGTTGCTGTTGGTCGTGCTCAGGCCGGTCGACAGCGATGTGATGCCGGTTGAAGCCGAGGTCGACAACGATGCCACATTGCTGTTGGTGGTGCTCAGACCGGTCGACAGCGAAGACACGCTGCTGTTGGCGGAGCTCAGTCCAGTGGACAGCGAAGTCACATTGCTGTTGGTGGTGCTTAGGCCAGTCGACAAGGAGGCTTCCGCCACCCGCGATGTGCTGATGCCAGTCGAAGTAGAGGTCGAGAGCGACGAAACGCTGCTGTTGGCGGAGCTCAGGCCAGAGGACAACGAACTCACGTTACTGTTGGTTGTGCTCAAGCCCGTCGACAACGAAGTCACGTTACTGTTCGTTGTGCTCAAACCGGTAGACAACGATGTCACGTTGCTGTTTGTCGTGCTCAGGCCGGTCGACAGCGATGTGATGCCGGTGGAAGTTGAAGTCGACAGTGACGTTACATTGCTGTTAGTCGTACTCAACCCGGTGGACAAAGAGGATTCCGCCACTCGTGACGTGCTGATACCGGTCGAAGTAGAGATCGACAGTGATGTTACGTTGCTATTGGTGGTGCTCAGGCTCGTCGACAAACTGCCTACTGTCGTCGATGTGGATGTCGACAAACTGTTAAGGTAAATTCTGGTGTTGTTAACGTAGTTAACGCAAGTAGCATCGGCAAGGTACATGGTGCCGCCACTGCCTGAAGTACACGCCGCTTCTGGCGTCGTTTGTGCAAACACATAATTCGGCGCAAACAAGAACAACGGCGCAATGGCTCCGGCAGCCACTATTGCGGCGGCCACTTTTGAGCTACTACGCTTACCGCGCGCCGCCGTATTTTCGGAGACAGCGACCCAGGCGCCAAGTACTTCACTGTAGACGGTGCGGTAAATCTTATTCATGAATGACTCTATTCAAAATGTAATGAGGCTTGCGACTTGGAATCAGACCGATTGCGCAAGCAAGATCACATGGAAAAAATTGGGGAATAACTAAGGACAGCCAAGCGGATGTCGGCAAAGCATTATTTGGCCGTAGCCTCTAAAGGACCGTACTGGGAACCGATTCCCGCCCGAGGTTTGCCCCGCCGATCAATGCTACTTTTCGCCCGGCGCGCGCTTTGGCATGGCCGGACACAAAGGTCGCGCCGGCAAACTCGCCGCGAGGCAGACCGGAGTGATCGATCTGGCGCCCTATGGCCTGCCAGAATCGCTTGTCAGGTGCTGAGCCGAACTTGCTGCGCAAGAGTTGTTCAGCCCCATCGATCGGTGCTTTAACCGGGACCGTTTGATGCAATTCATTCATCTTCTCACCCTGAAAATTTGATGTTCTATGATCAAAAAGAATTCAGCTTCATCGCATCAAAGACGGGAAGTTCAAGTGACTTGGATACTTGCCTCAGATCGATTGAAAAATTTGGAGCCTGATATTTCGCAAGGCAGGCGGAATATGACCCCGCTCTTGCCTCTTTATAGTTAACAATTTTTAGATTTATGCAACACTCGTTGACGCTTTAAGTTCTTCTTCGCTACCATCCCGCCGCATAAACACTACTAAATCCACGCCAGCATTTCGTTAAACCCATCAAGGCGTTTGGCCGAAATCAAAATATTGCAATTTATACACCGCGTGGACTCGCATCTAGAAGCTTAACGATTCGCTCACTACCTCAACTCACGCATCAATAGATGTAAAAATTCGTAAATTATAGAAACGAGCCAAATGTTAATTTCAATTAATATTTATGTCATCAAAATAAGTTCCCCAAAGTCGCCAATAAACAACGAATAAATTTGTATATGACGATCATTTTTTTTCAAACCAATCCAGCTTTACCGCTGATTTTCTTAAGAATTTTCTGCAAAAACATGGCTTAACCCCTTATATATATTGGCTTTATCAAGTTATACGAATTGTAAATATCAAAAACAACAAATTTCCATGTGGGAATATAAATAATTAACAGTAATTTGCATTCTTAAAATCGAAATCTTCCAAGGAGAGCAATCCGATCAATTTATTTCCACATGGAAATGATAAATATGTTTCTTTGCATTAATCATGTAACAACCAAAGGAGTTTCCAGGCGAAAATTGGACAATCACTACAGCGCATGGCGGATGCCACATGGAAAGTGATATTTTGTATAGCTGTAATTGCAATTCTGCCTAGGAATGGGACAGAGCTCCGTTGAAGCACGGAAGTCCCAGGGGGCCGCTAAAAGTGAGGATTCGCAGTGACGTGAGCTTGCTTGAAAAACAGTTCGGCTTATTTCATGGCTAGACGTAACGATGCAAATGGAAATGTAAAGTTGATTACCAATTAAACAATCAAACTACTGTTTCCATGGCGACGCGCCAATCAACTCCAGGTGATAAAAAACCCGCAACAACATGGTCATTGCGGGTTTCTTGCGGAGCTGAAATGGGCTATCTGATATCGTCCTGACCGTCGCTTTCCGCCTCTGCTTCAGCTTGGCGCTGCGCCATTTCTTCCTGGTGGCGCGCCAGCAGTGCGGCGCGCGTTTGCGGCGTTTCCAGGCTGATGCGGCCAAGCGCGCCGGTGCGATAATCTTGCAACAGGGTGTGCGCAGCTTTCTCCAGATCAAGATCGCCGCCCTTGAGACGAAAACCCCGCCGCACCGCCACGCCTTCGATCACGCTGACGCCGTCAATGCCATCCGTCTTGATGCCATAACGCGCAGCCAGCAAAGGTGCGTAGCGAATCAGCAGCTCATCGGCCAGAAATGTGGCGACCTCTTCTTCGATCAATGCGTTGGTGCCTATGGCGTGGCTGGCAGCCAGCATCAGGCCGTCGCTCGGATGGGCAATCTTGGGCCACAACATGCCAGGGGTGTCGATCAGCACCATATTGTTGCCCAGGTACAGACGCTGCTGCACCTTGGTCACGGCCGGCTCGTCGCCTACGGCCGCCACACGGCGCTTCAGCAAGGCGTTCATCAGCGTCGATTTACCGACGTTAGGAATTCCCATGATCATCATGCGCAACGGCTTTAACGGCGTGCCGCGGTGCGGCGCCAGCGTCAGGCACAAACCCGGTATCTTGGCGACATCTGAAGGCTTCTTGCAGCTGAGTGCCACCGCGTGTACGTTTTTCTGGCTGTTGTAGTAGGCAATCCAGGCCTGGGTCACGGCCGGATCGGCCAGATCGCTTTTGTTCAGGATTTTCAGGCAGGGACGCTGACGAAACAGGCGCAGCTGTTCGATCATGGGATTGCAACTGGCTTGCGGCAAACGGCCGTCGAGCACCTCGATCACGAGATCGACCTTCTCCATAGCTTCCGCCGCCTTCTTGCGGGCGGCGTTCATATGACCGGGGAACCATTGTATGGACATGCGTTGTCTTGTCTGACTAAAATAAACCGCTATTGTACGGACTTATTTCGGTTCTACCCCAACCCTGACGCCGCACACCACATGATGCCGGATAGTAAACGGCCATCGCCCGGAGCTTTCGGCGCTTCGTCGCGCCCTGCGGCAGCACGATTATTCGAGTTCGGCCAATACTTTCATATGCGCAACCACGCTGCGCCCCAGCGCCGACAGGTTGTAGCCGCCCTCCAGGCAACTGACGATACGGCCCTGCGCATGCTGCGCAGCGACCTCCATGATTTGCCGGGTAAGCCAGGTGTAGTCGGCCTCGACCAAGCCCATCTGCGCCATATCGTCTTCTCTATGCGCATCAAAACCGGCAGAAACGAAGATCATCTGCGGGCGGTGCGCGTTCAGCGCCGGCAGCCATTGCTCCGTCACCAGCTGCCGCACTATCTTGCCGTCGCTATAGGCCGGCACCGGAACATTGACCGCATTGCCCCCTTCCGCCTCGGCGCCGCTGAACGGATAAAAAGGGTGCTGGAAAAAACTCACCATCAGCACCCGCGGATCATGCGCAAAAATCTCTTCAGTGCCATTGCCATGATGCACATCGAAATCGACAATCGCCACCCGTTCCAGCCCATGTGCTTCCAGCGCGTGGCGGGCGGCTAGTGCAATGTTGTTGAACAGGCAAAACCCCATGGGAGCGCTTGAGGTTGCATGATGCCCGGGCGGACGCACCGCGCAAAACGCGTTGTTGATCTCCCCCGCCAGCACGGCGTCGGTCGCGGCCAGCGCCATCCCTGCAGCGCGCAGCGCCGCTTGCCAGCTATAGCCATTGATTGAAGTGTCGGGATCGAGCGGATAGCGGCCGCCCTTGCCGGCCAGGGCCAGACTGTGCTCTTTGATCAAAGCAATCATGGCTGCGCCGTGCACCTGCGCAAGATCGCTCTCTTGCGCCAGCGGCGCACTGCGGTAATCCAGCAACTGGTCGATGCGGCTGGCAATCAGCTGGTCTTCGATCGCCTGCAGCCTGGCCGGCGATTCCGGATGCCCGGCGCCCATGTCGTGCAGCTTGCAATCGGGATGGGTATAAAAAGCAGTAGTCAATTGATCTCGCCAAAAGTCTTGCCGGGAATGATGCGCAGCACTACGCTAGTGTACCCAAGAACTGAAAAATGAATGAGCAGATCCGTGGAATCCGTCGCGATCAATTCCCTGAAATCCGACAGTCCTGAAAAAACCATCATATTTCACTTTAAGGAACTAGGATAACTGCGGGGAAGTTTGTATGATTCTCTCTCCGCCATGCTGCCCTCATCAAACAAACCCATGTTCGCAAAAATCCACGCAGTTGCCCAGCAAGTCGGTCAGATCGTCGTCGGCAAGGATCATCAGATCCGCCAGGCATTGGTATGCCTGCTGGCGGGCGGCCATCTCTTGATTGAGGATGTGCCCGGGGTCGGCAAGACTACCCTGGCGCATGCACTCGCCATTTCCTTGGGGCTGCACTTCAACCGGTTGCAATTCACCAGTGATCTGCTGCCGGCCGACGTGGTGGGGATTTCAGTTTTCGATCGCGAGAAAAGCAGCTTTGTGTTTCACCCGGGACCGGTGTTCACCCAGGTGCTGCTGGCCGATGAAATCAACCGGGCCACGCCCAAAACCCAGTCGGCGCTGCTGGAAGCGATGGAAGAACGCCAGGTCACTGCCGAAGGCGTGACGCGCGATCTGCCGGAACCGTTCTTTGTCATCGCGACCCAGAATCCGGCGCATCAGGTCGGCACTTTCGCTTTGCCGGAATCGCAGCTGGACCGCTTTCTGATGTGCTTGTCGCTCGGCTATCCGGATGCCGCCGCCGAGCGCGCGTTGCTGATGGGGGAAGATCGCCGCGTCCTGCTGAAATCGATCGCGCCGGTGATGCAAGCGGCTGAATTGATCGAAGCCAGACAGGCATTGAAGCAAATCCACACCTCGTCTTCGTTGATCGATTACATACAGGCGTTGGCCCATGCTTCGCGCCAAAACGGCTTGTTTGCGGAAGGCATGAGTCCACGCGCCGCGATTGCGCTGTTGCAGGCGGCGCGGGCCTGGGCGGCTCTGGAGGGCCGCAATCACGTCATCCCCGAAGATATCCAGGCGGTACTGGTGCCGGTCACGGCGCATCGGCTGCGCCCGCTCAAGGCGCACACCGGCAGCGCCCTTGGTGCGCGCGATCTGGTTTTGCAGTTGATGAAGTCGGTCGCGGTTTAAAACATTCTTTCGTGACTACTTGTCTGCACCCGCCCCCATGCTGACCTCCCTCCGCAAACGATTCCGAGATTGGCTGGAGCGCTCCCTGTTTCAGCTGCGCGAGGCCGAACCGGGAGAGGTGGTGCTGACCCAGCGGCGTGTATTCATCGTGCCGAGCCGGCCCGGGCTGGCCTTTGCCGTCGTGCTGGTATTGCTGTTTTTATGCTCGATCAATTACAACCTGAGCCTCGGCTTTGGTTTGACCTTTCTGCTGGCTGCCTGCGCTGTCATCGACATGCATCTGACGTTCCGTAATCTGGCTTATCTGCATCTGACGGCCGGCAAGGTGGCAGCGGTATTTGCCGGCGAAGACGCGCTGTTCGAGTTGCATCTGACGAACCGCCGCAAGCATGCCCGGTACGCGATCTGGCTCGGCTTCATCGGGTCCGGCCTGCCCGCCATAGAGCGCGCGATGGATGTCTCGGCCCATGGCGCCAGCCACCTGACATTGGCGATGACCACCACCCACCGCGGCTGGCAGCCGGCTCCGAGGATACGTTTGCGGACCCGCTTTCCGCTTGGTTTGCTGCGGGCCTGGAGTTACTGGCAACCGGACAGCAAAGCCTTGGTCTACCCGCAGCCGGAAGCATCGATAACAAGCCCGCCGCTGCCGCTGGCGCCGATAGAAAGAAGCGACGGCAACGGCGTTGCCGGCCACCAGGATTTTGCTGGAATAAGAACCTACCAGAGCGGCGACTCGCTCAAGCATCTGGCTTGGCGCCAGATCGCCAGGCTGGATACCGAGCTCGACGCCAAGCTGATCACCAAGCAGTTCGAAGGCGGCGCAGTCAGCGATTTATCGATCGATTTTGCCGCCCTGCCTTACGACATGCCGCTCGAAGCCAAACTCTCGCGCATGACGCGCTGGATATTAGAGGCCGAAGCGCGCCAGCTGCCGTATGCTTTCCGCCTCGGCGACAGCGTCTATGGCGCGGCGCTCGGGCCTGCCCATCAGCGCGCCTGCCTGCGCGCGCTAGCGCTATATCAGGGGCCGCCATGAACAGCAAGCCCATGCAACAGCTCAGGGCCGAGCTTGAGAGCAAACCCTTGTTCCGCGTCTCAAGCACGTATATGCACACCCTGCCGCGCGACAAGAGCGACACCTTGCTGCTGCTCAGCGCTTGCGCCATGGTGCTGCTGCCGCATTTTCTGCATCTGTCCTGGTGGACTTCCCTGATCTGCGGCGGGCTGCTGCTATGGCGCGCCTGGATCACCTTGCGCGGCCAGCGCCTGCCGCCACTGTGGCTGTTGCTGCCGCTGGCGGCGCTTGCCATGGCGGCGGTCTATATCGACTACCGCACCTTATTCGGACGCGACGCCGGGGTCGCCATGCTGGCGCTGCTGCTGACATTTAAATTGCTGGAAATGCGCGCCCGACGGGATTTATTCGTGGTGCTGCTGTTGAGTTTCTTTTTACTGCTCACCACTTTCTTCTATTCTCAAACCATGCAGTGCTTGTTGTGGATGATCGCCACCCTGCTGCTGATACTGACAGCACAGCTATCGTTTCAATATACCGGTGCGGTGCCGCCGCTCAAACAGCGGCTGCGCCTGGGCGCCACGATACTGGCCATGGCGCTGCCGCTGACGCTGATCCTGTTCCTGCTGTTTCCGCGGATTCAAGGCCCGTTGTGGGGCTTGCCTGGCGATGCCCACGGCGGCCGCACAGGTTTGTCGGACAGCATGGCGCCTGGGAATATCGCGCAACTGGCCTTGTCAGATGAGATTGCGTTCCGCGTCAAATTCTTCGATGCGCCGCCTGCCCCGGCCAAGTTGTATTGGCGCGGCGCAGTGCTGAACGATTTCGATGGCCGCACCTGGACTCAAGGACCGGCAAGCCGCTCTACAGTCGATACCGAACATGGTATTCAGGCAGTCAGCGCTCCCAATCCGGGAGCCACGGTACGCCAGCAAATCACGATGGAGGCGAATGGCCAGCGCTGGCTGTTTGCGCTGGAAACGCCGCAACTGGCGCCGACCCTGGATAACATCGCGGTACGATTGACTGCGGACCATCAGCTACGCGCAGCGCGTGCAATCGACGAGCGCGTACGCTACGACGTCATGTCGAATCTCAGGCCTGCGACGTTCGACCAGATCACACCAAGCGGTATGCAGCAGGCGCTGGCATTGCCGCATGATTTCAATCCACGCACGCTGGAGTTCGCCGCCAGCCTGCGCAGCAAATGGCCGAACGACACGGCGCTCGTGAATGCGGTACTGAGCTTCTTTCGCCACGAAAAATTCAGCTATACGCTGGAGCCGCCGCTACTGGGCAAAGATAGCGTCGACGATTTCCTGTTTTCCAGCCGCGCCGGCTTTTGCGAACACTACGCCAGCTCGTTCGTGGTGCTGATGCGTGCGGCAGGCATTCCGGCGCGCGTGGTGACCGGTTATCAGGGCGGCGAAATCAACCCGGTCGACGATATGATGACGGTGCGCCAATCAGACGCCCACGCCTGGGCGGAAGTCTGGTTGCCGCCACGCGGCTGGGTCAGAGCCGATCCCACGGCGGCGGTGGCGCCGAACCGGATCGAAACCCAGCTCAGCCATTTGCTGCCGCGCTCTTTCTTCGGCAATCTGCTAGGAGGCGCTGCCGGCCAGGCTAACTGGTGGTCGGGCTTGAACGACTCGGTGGCGCTGCTGCGCGCCAATTGGGAAGCGTTGGGCAACGGCTGGAATCAATGGGTTTTGAATTACACGCCGGCACGGCAAATGGGCCTGATGCATAGCCTGGGATTTGATCAGCTGGACTGGCGCGCCCTGATCTTCCTGATGCTGACCGTCGGCACGGTGGCAGCCGGCAGCGTCACCTTGCCTTTGCTGCTGGCGCGAAACAAGACCAAGCCACTCGATACGGTATACTCCGCGCTGTGCGCGCAGATGGCGCGGCGTGGCATGGCGCGCAACAAGCATGAAGGACCGCGCACCTACGGCCGCCGCTTATGCGCCAGTGATTCGCCGCTCTCGCCCTCTGTCAAAGTGGCGGTCCAGCGCTTTATGGCTTTGTACGGGGCGCTGCAGTATGGCGCCGGCTACGGGCCTGACAATAAACCGCCTGCGCCTTTAATGGCACAACTAAAATTACTGCTTTCCCAATGTCGATAAAATCAACTTCCGCTCTCCGTACTGCCGCCCAGCTTTGCGCTATCGCACTGGCAATCTCGATCAGCCCCAACCTGCTGGCCCAGCAAAGCAGCCCCGGCAAAGCCAGCGCGGCAAAAATCCGCAAAGCCAGCAGCAATGCCGACGACGGCGAGTTCGCCAATTTCGCCGAATGGAAAGAGGTCTCGGCTTTCATCGATCAGATGGTCGAGAAACATGGCTTCGATAGAAACGCACTGGTCGCCATGTTCAACCAGGTGCGCTATGTCGAGCGCGCGATCCAACTGATGAAACCGGCCCCGGCCAGCAAACCCAAGAATTGGGCGGCCTACCGCGCCCGATTCGTCGAACCGGTGCGGATCCAGGCCGGCGTCGATTTCTGGAATGCCTATGCCGATGCCTTGAGCCGCGCCGAGGCGCAATATGGCGTGCCGGCGGAAATCATCGTCGGCATCATCGGCGTCGAAACCGTGTACGGCCGCAATGTCGGCGACTTCCGCGTGATGGACGCCATCACCACGCTGGCATTTTATTATCCGAATACGCCCACGCGCGAAGCACGTATGACTTTTTTCCGCGGCGAGCTGGAGAACACCCTGCTGTATGCCAGGGAATCGGGCATAGATCCATTTACTCTGTTGGGCTCATATGCAGGCGCCATCGGCTGGCCGCAGTTCATGCCGAGCAGCATACGCCAGTACGGGGTGGATTTTGACGGCAAGGGTAAAGTCGATCTGCGCAATTCACCGGTCGATGCGATTGGCAGCGTTGCCCATTACCTGGCCGAACACGGCTGGAAAACCGGCATGCCCATCGTCTTCCCGGCAACCTTGTCGACCGACACCAGCGCCGAAAACCGCTGGCAGGCATTTATCGGGCAGGGCCTGGAAGCCAAATATTCGCTGGATGAATTGACGGCCGCCGGCGTGGTGCCCGGCGTGGTGCCGCCGAATGATATCCGATTCGGCCTGATCGATTTGCAAAACGGCCAGGACCCGACCGAATACTGGCTGGGCACCGATAACTTCTTCGCCATCACGCAATACAACCGCAGTTTCTTTTACGCGATGTCAGTGGTGGATCTGGGACGTGCAGTGCGGGTGAACCGCGCTCAACAATAAATCAGGGATTGCTGACGCTAAGTTCGACTTCGACGGTCTGACCGTTCGCGGTCAGCCAGATCTGCCCATCCTGGATGGTGCATTGCAGTTGCATGTTGCGCTGGGCGAAGCGGGTCAGGGCCTCGCTGCTGGCGGCGGCGATATTGATGACGGTCAGATTACGGGCACGCGCCACCTTGCTGCTGATCTGATTCCACCAGATGTGGCTGGTGCTGCTGTAGCTGTACACCACCACCTGCGCGGCTCTTCCGCAGGCTTTGAGAATGCGTTTTTCATCGGGCTGGCCGACTTCAATCCAGAGATCGATAGCGCCGGTCAGATCCTTGGCCCACAAATCGGGTTCCTCGGCATCCGACAGGCCTTTGCCGAATACCAGCGCAGCCGATGCGTGACGGGCGAACGCCAACAGGCGCACCATCATGCGTTCGTCGGTTTCCGAGGGATGACGCGCCAAAGTCAGTGCATGTTCCTGATAATAATGACGGTCCATATCTGCAATTTGCAGATCGGCTTTGAAAATAGTTGCTTTAAGGGCCATAACGCCTATTGTTATATATAGTTGAATCAAACCCGGTGTGTCGCAATCACGGGATCGGAAGAATAACCCGATTGGAGCACGATTGGTGCACATATATGATGCGGCGCGCCGGCAAGACTTGATGTTGCCAGGTTCGCCCTTATACTGATCTTAACAACTTGCAAAGTATTGCTGCCCATCCAATGAAAACTGTTTCATCAAGCGCTTCATCAACAACCATATCGCCATTCTCCAGCGAAGTAATCGCTCACACAAAATTGTGGCTGGAGCGTGCCGTCATCGGGCTCAATCTTTGCCCGTTTGCCAAGGCGGTGTATATGAAGGATCAGATACGCTACGTTGTCAGCACCGCGCAGACGCCGGAAGAATTGTTGGCGGACCTGGTGAAAGAGCTGAAATTTCTGCAACAGGCTGATCCGGAGACAACCGACACTACTTTGCTGATCCATCCTGACGCACTACGTGATTTTTTGGATTACAACGATTTTCTTGATGTCGCCGATGCGGCAGTCGATGAACTTGAACTGAGCGGCGAGATTCAGGTTGCCAGCTTTCACCCGGACTATCAATTCGCCGGCACTGAGGTAGACGACATCAGCAATTACACGAATCGCGCGCCCTATCCGACTTTGCACCTGTTACGCGAAATCAGCGTCGAGCGTGCGGTCGATGCGTTCCCGGACGCTGCCGAGATATTTAATAAGAACATGCAGACACTGCAACAATTGGGTTTAGACGGCTGGCAAAAAGTACTTAGGGAGGGATAGGAAAGAAAACAATTTGAATTGTTACTTTATTAACGATAAAATGTTGTAAAAATGGTGTTCCTTGCAATTTTTACGGAAAGTTACTAAATAGTAATAGACATCGTAATAAGAAAATTTTAAATTGAGCTTGTGCAACTTATTTGTATATTTGGTCACTAAACAGAGGTAGGTTGTTTATTACCGATCAAATGTACAAGATGCTGTGCAATATACTTAGCAGTATCAGCTGTTCCATGAAGAAAAAGATAGGGAGTTTCTTTATGATAAATATGTGCTCAAAATCAGTATAAAATACGAAACATATAGTTTCGCCAATAAAACTGGGAGGTGCATTTGGTAATAGTTCGGTACAAATTGCACAAACACTTCCCATATATCAACTAGGATAACGGAATCAATTGATTATGACTATTAACACTACCCCAGACGCACCTACCAGCAACAAGCTCGATGAACAGGTGACCTATGACCCAAATCACCTGCTTGATTCGTTGATCGACAAGTTGCATTTGAAAAATGATGCGGCACTCTCGCGCTCACTCGAAGTGGCGCCACCGGTCATCAGCAAAATCCGTCATCGTCGCTTGCCGGTTGGCGCCTCGCTGCTGATTCGTATGCATGAAGTCAGCGATCTGACGATTCGTGAGTTGCGCGCCTTGATGGGCGATCGTCGCGAGAAATTCCGTATCAGCGACAAGCAATTCAAGCCAAAGAGCAAGATCGAAGCCGAAAAGCTGAAGTAATCGGCATATCGCCCCCGCCCCTGCCTGAAGCGCCTTGCTTTAGGCAGGGAAGACGCCGGTAGACAAGTAGCGGTCGCCCCGATCGCAAACGACGAAAACAATCGTCGCGTTTTCTACTTGCTGCGAGATCCTTAACGCTATCTCGCAAGCTCCCGCTGCGGATATCCCGCAGAAAATCCCCTCTTCACTCGCCAGTCTGCGCGCCATATGTTCGGACGCGGCCTGACTGACTGACTCAATCTGGTCCACTCTCGAACGATCGAATATTTTTGGCAGATAGGCTTCCGGCCATTTTCTGATGCCCGGGATTTGCGAACCTTCCTCCGGTTGTGCGCCGATAATGCGAATGGCCTGATTCTGTTCCTTCAGATAAGTAGAAACACCCATGATGGTGCCGGTAGTGCCCATTGCACTCACAAAATGGGTGATGCGTCCTTCAGTGTCGCGCCAGATTTCCGGGCCGGTGGTTTCGTAGTGCGCCAGCGTATTATCCGGATTGGCAAACTGGTCGAGAATTAGCCCCTCGCCATCTTTCTGCATCTTTTCAGCCAAGTCGCGCGCATATTCCATACCGCCGGTCTTGGGCGTCAGAATGATCTTGGCGCCATACGCCGCCATGCTTTGACGCCGTTCTTCGCTCAGGTTTTCCGGCATCAGCAGCACCATCTTGTAGCCGCGCATGGCCGCCACCATCGCCAGCGCAATGCCGGTGTTGCCGCTGGTTGCCTCAATCAAGGTGTCGCCGGGCTTTATCCGGCCACGCTCCTCAGCGCGTTTGATCATCGACAATGCCGGCCGGTCTTTCACCGATCCGGCGGGATTATTGCCCTCCATCTTGCCCAGGATAATGTTATTTCGCTGCTTGGCGTCGCTGCCGGGGATACGTTTGAGTTGTACCAGAGGCGTATTGCCGATTGTGTCTTCGATAGTCAGATAAGGCATAGTGTGATCAAGCGTCTTGTGCAAAGAGTCCATTTTAATATGAGACTTTGCTACGCGTATGAAAGCCTGACAAACCGGATGCTTACGCTACTTGGCTGGCTCACAAGCCCTCCCAGAAAAGAAAAAGCCCCGGAATCAAAGACGGGGCCAGGCAAACTCACTACGCATTTTATCCACCGGGATTGGATGGACCTCCTATTTGCTCTTGGCGGCAGTTTTGGTGGGCGTTGCTGCCTCCCCGCTCTTCGGCTTGCCGTTTACCAGCAAACCGGCTTGCGACAACTTGACGGATTTTTTCTCGCCTATGCCTGATACGCGGCTTTCGAAATCGGTCCAGTCTTTGAAATTGCCGCCTTTGCTGCGTTCATCGACAATACGCTTGGCGGTGGCGGGGCCGATACCCTTGATACTGCCCAAGGCAGCCGGATCACCCTTATTGACATCGACCTGAGCAAAACTGACGGTGGCCATCAACATGCAAACTATCAGCAATAATTTTTTCAGCATTTCGTCTTTCTCCCATGAATGTGTTGGTGACTGAAGCGATCAGCCAGACGCGAAAACGTCTGGTTGATTATAGTCACGGATACATGGAAAATTGACGTTTACACCACAAACAAGAGTTGACTTAGCTCAGGGCGATGCTGCGCAAATGAAGAAGCACTATCCTAGCAACTCGTCGCGGCTGACGGTTGCCGTACCGAGTTTGCCGACCACAATGCCGCCGGCGCGATTCGCCAGCGCGACGGCGTCGGCAATTGGCAAACCCGCACCCAGCATCACTGCCAGCGTGGCAATCACGGTATCGCCGGCGCCGGAGACGTCATATACCTCGCGCGCCATGGCTGGGAAATGCCTGATTTCCTTCTCGGTATACAAACTCATTCCCTCTTCCGAGCGCGTCAACAGCAGCGCATCGAGTTGCAGGGAGGTGCGCAATTTCTGCGCCTTCGCAGTCAGCTCTTCTTCGTTCTTCCAGCTGCCGACGATGCGGATCATCTCCGACTTGTTCGGCGTCAGGACGGTGGCGCCGACATAGCGCGAGAAATCGTCGCCCTTGGGATCGACCAGAATGCATTTCCCGGCTTGCCTGGCAGCGGCAATCATGTCCGCCACGTTGACCAGGCTGCCTTTGGCGTAGTCGGACAAGACTATCACCTGATATTGCGGCAGCAAGGTATTGAAACGCGTCAGTTTATCGCGCAGCACGGCATCGGTCGGCGCCTCTTCAAAATCGATGCGCAGCAATTGCTGCTGGCGGCCTATCACGCGCAACTTGATGATGGTCGAGATGGTCTGATCTCTGGTCAGGAAACTGTTGACCCCCATCTCGCTCAGCATGCTGTCGACGGTGTCGCCGGCTTCGTCCTGGCCCACCACCCCCAGCAAACCGGCGCCGCCGCCCAGAGTGGCGATATTGCGCGCCACGTTGGCGGCGCCGCCCAGACGTTCTTCGCGCCGTTCAATACGGACCACGGGCACCGGCGCTTCCGGCGAAATCCGGCTGACTTCGCCGAACCAGTAACGATCCAGCATGACGTCGCCGACCACCAGGATCCGGACATTTTCAAATGAAGCAGGCAGCTTGTAGGCAGGTTTACTCATCGTCTTATCCACGCGCCAGCATCGAACGGCCGATACCGTAATATTCGAAACCGAGCTCGCGCATCACTTCCGGTTCATACAAATTGCGGCCGTCGAACACTATCGGTGCTTTCAGCAGCGTCTTAAGCTGATCGAAGTCGGGACTGCGGAAGGTCTTCCATTCCGTAACGATCATCAGTGCATCGGCATTTTGCAAGGCATCGGTCTGATTTTCGCAGAACCGTATGCGCTCAAAAGCGCCGGGGGTTGCGGCAAAATCCAGCTCCAGCACACGCTGCGCCTCCGTCATCGCAACCGGGTCATGCACCGCCACCGTGGCGCCGCGCCCGATCAGTTCACCCAACAGCACGCGCGATGAAGCTTCTCGCATGTCATCGGTATTCGGTTTGAAAGCCAGGCCCCATAAAGCAAAATGCTTACCGCTCAAGTCTACGCCAAAACGCTCGGTAATCTTTTGGCCCAGCACATGCTTCTGGTTGTTATTGACTTGTTCCACTGCGCGCAAGATCAGCAATTCCTGCCCATAGTCGCGCGCGGTCCGCTCCAGCGCCTGCACATCCTTGGGGAAACAGGAACCGCCATAACCGCAGCCGGCATACAGGAAGCTGTAGCCTATGCGTGGATCGGAGCCGATACCGTGGCGCACGGCTTCGATGTCGGCGCCTACCTTGTCGGCCAGATTGGCCAACTCGTTCATGAATGAAATGCGGGTCGCCAGCATGGCGTTCGCTGCGTATTTGGTGAATTCGGCGGAACGCACATCCATCCAGAAAGTACGTTCGTGGTTACGATTGAATGGCAGGTACAACTGCTTCATCAGCGCTTGTGCCTGCTGGCCTGAGGCGCTCTCGTCGCAACCGATGACGATGCGGTCGGGGCGCATGAAGTCTTCAACTGCGGCGCCCTCTTTCAAGAACTCCGGATTGGAGACGACGGAAAATTGCAGCGCCTCGCAGCTCAACTGGCGTGCGCCCAGTTCGGCCTGGATCGCTGCCGTCACTTTGTCGGCAGTACCTACTGGCACCGTCGACTTGTCGACAATCACCTTGAAGCCGTTCATGTATTTACCGATGTTGCGCGCCGCGGCCAACACGTATTGCAGATCGGCGGAGCCGTCTTCATCCGGCGGCGTACCCACCGCAATAAACTGCACCTGGCCGTGCGCCACGCTGGCGGCGATGTCGGTGGAGAAATGCAGGCGTCCGGCTGCACGGTTACGGCTGACGATCTCAGCCAGGCCCGGTTCGTGGATCGGTATGCCGCCGCCATTCAGCAAGGCGATCTTGCGTTGATCGAGGTCCAGGCAAAATACATCGTTGCCCAATTCGGCCAGGCAAGCTCCAGTGACCAAACCGACATAACCGGTACCGATAATAGTAATTTTCATGTTATTCCGTGAAAGCGCTACGCTGACCCCGGCAATCGCCATGCGACTGCCATTTTCATTACGGGCCAGCCGATTTAATTCATTACATTCAACTCTTCAGTACGACGCGGCGGATAGGTTTCCCATCGGCTGCAACCAGGGCATTGCCAATAGAATTGGCGCGCCTTGAAACCACAGTGACTACACTGGTAGCGCGCCAGTTTCTGGGTATAGCCATGCACCAGGTTCTTGACTACCGACAGCTCGGTATGCATTTCCGGCGTTATTTTCATCAGGCGCGCTTCCAGCAGTTTATCCAGCCCGAGCAAGGTCGGCGTACGCCGCAGCTCATCGCTCACCAGCTGATTGGTGGCTTCCACGCCATCCAGCTCCAGCACCGCCTTGAACACCACTTCCAGCAGATCGATGGAAGATGCTTCGGCCAGATAAGAGCGCAGCAAGCTGACGCCTTCATGCGGCCGCCCAACAGCGCGATAGCCATCCATCAGACGCTGCGCCACCAGCGCCACATGCGGCACGCTTTGCTGCTCGACCCGGCGCCAAACCTGCAAGGCCGCCTCAACGTCGCCCTGCGCCAGATGCACGTCGCCCAGCAACATGGTGGCGCGCACGCTGTTGCGGTCATTGCTTAAGGCTTTTTCTAGCAAGGACATGGCGGCTTCGGGGTGACCGTCCACCAATTCATCTTGCGCCAGCTCGCAATAAAACTGCGCGATTTCCTTTTGCCGGCCGCCGGCGCCCGATTGCTGCAAGGTCTGGGCCGCCTCGATCGCCCGCAGCCATTCTTTTTCGCGCTGATAAATTTCCAGCAAGGCGCGCCCTGCTTGCGCGCCGTATTGGCTGCCGGCGAGTAAATTGAAACTCTCTTCGGCGCGATCCAGCAAACCGGCTTTCAGGTAATCCTGCCCCAGTTCATATTGAGCGTGCAGGCGATGTTCTTGCGCCAGATCGGGACGCGCCAGCAAGTTCTGGTGCACCCGGATGGCGCGCTCGGTTTCGCCGCGGCGGCGGAACAGGTTGCCTAGTGCGAAATGCAGCTCGGCGGTTTCAGGATCAAGCTTGACGATTTCGATAAAGGCATCGATGGCCTTGTCCGGCTGCTCATTGAGCAGGAAATTCAACCCCTTGAAATAACCACGGGGCAAACTGCGTGACTCGGATATCAGCTGATTGATATCGACCCGTGCGGCGATCCAGCCTAATCCAAAAAAGACCGGGATACCGAGTAACCACCAAATTTCAAATTCCATACGGGCTGTGCTTTATGCGTGACCTGAGCCTTAGCTAAAACCCAGGTGTAAAAATGCCGGCAAATCGAAGCTGCCGTTGCAATGACAACGGCTCACTCAATTTGATACTTAGCGGCATTATATATTCTTGATGCTGTCCGGTTGCGGTGCTTGTGACTCGGCCAGCCGTTGTGCTTCCTGCTCTTTTTGCATGGAAGTCAGCGCTTTTTTTGTCTTTGCGGCGTTGCGGCGGTGACGGAATACGGATGGTGCCATCGCCAGCACGCCAAGGATCGCGCCAAAAACAAAGAAACCCAGCAGAAACAATACCAACGGCCCTTGCATGGTCGTGCCAGGGAAGAACTGGAGATCGACGTTACCTTTGTTTTGCAAAGCGAATCCGAAAAATACAATAAAGAGCAAGATCGAAAGAATTCGGGAAATAATTTTCATGATGCCTTTCCGTGCGATTGAGTAATAGTGGGTAGCAGGCGAGCTACTTTGCAGTTGGCTGGCTTTACTCTTGCCATTTTTACAAATTCACAACTAATACACAAACAATATAACTTTAAACGATGCGAAATTGTACGTGAAAAAAAACGGCATCCGAAGATGCCGTTTCGATTTTGCTCACGCACTAACACTAACTCAGCAACTACAACTCAGTCTTCTTGAATCGGTTGCCCGACCATCGCATCGACCCGTTCGCGCAATTCCTTGCCAGGCTTGAAATGCGGCACCCGTTTTTCGGGCACCATCACTTTGTCGCCGGACTTGGGATTGCGTCCGATCCGCGGCGGCCGCCGATTCAGCGCAAAACTGCCAAACCCACGAATCTCGATACGCTGGCCGGTTGCCAAGGCATCCGTCATCGCATCGAGTATGGTTTTCACCGCGTAATCCGCATCTTTAGCTACCAGCTGCGGATAACGCTCGGCCAAGCGGGCAATCAGCTCCGACTTTGTCATTAGCTTGACTCGCTCACTTAGTTATTGCTTAGTTCTTGTTATCGAGTTTTGCTTTTAACAGTGCGCCCAGGCTGGTCGTGCCGGAAGCAGCATTGGAGTCCGAAGACAGCTTTTGCATTGCTTCTTGGGTTTCAACATTGTCTTTCGCCTTGATCGACAGCTGGATGCTGCGAGCCTTGCGGTCAATGTTGATGACCATGGTTTCGACAGTATCGCCAACCTTCAGGTGCGTACCGGCATCTTCCACGCGATCGCGGGAGATTTCGGAAGCGCGCAGGTAGCCTTCGACTTCGTCCGACAACTGGATCACTGCGCCCTTAGGCTCAACCGACTTGACGGTACCGGAAACCAGTGCGCCCTTGTCGTTCATTGCAGCGAAGTTGTTGAATGGATCGCCTTCAAGTTGCTTGACGCCCAGGGAAACGCGCTCGCGCTCAACGTCGATTGCCAGCACGATGGCTTCCAGCTCGTCACCCTTCTTGAAGCGACGCACGGCTTCTTCGCCGGTTTCAGTCCAGGACAGATCGGACAGATGCACCAGACCGTCGATGTTGCCGGCCAGGCCGATGAACACACCGAAGTCGGTGATCGATTTGATCGCGCCCTTGACTTTGTCGCCCTTCTTGTGGGTAACAGCGAAATCGTCCCAAGGATTAGCCTTGCATTGCTTCATGCCCAGGCTGATACGGCGACGGTCTTCGTCGATTTCCAGAACCATGACTTCAACTTCATCGCCCAATTGAACGACCTTGTTTGGCGCCACGTTCTTGTTGGTCCAGTCCATTTCGGAAACGTGAACCAGGCCTTCGATGCCTTGTTCGACTTCAACGAATGCGCCGTAGTCGGTGAGGTTGGTGACTTTACCGAATAGGCGTGTGCTTTGCGGGTAACGACGTGACAGACCGGTCCAAGGATCGTCGCCCAGTTGCTTGACGCCCAGCGAAACGCGATTCTTTTCTTGATCGTACTTCAGAACCTTGGCAGTGATCTCTTGACCGACTGTGAGCACTTCCGACGGGTGACGCACACGACGCCATGCCAGATCGGTGATGTGCAACAGGCCGTCGATGCCGCCCAGATCCACGAATGCGCCGTAGTCGGTGATGTTCTTGACGACACCGGTAACGATGGTGCCTTCTTTCAAGGTTTCCATCAGCTTTTGGCGCTCTTCGCCCATCGACGCTTCGATAACTGCACGACGCGACAGCACAACGTTGTTACGCTTGCGATCGAGCTTGATGACCTTGAATTCCATGGTCTTGCCTTCGAACGGCGTAGTGTCCTTGACCGGACGGGTGTCGACCAGCGAACCCGGCAGGAAGGCACGGATGCCGTTGGTCAGAACGGTCAGGCCGCCCTTGACCTTGCCATTGACAGTACCTGTCACGATCTCGCCGGACTCCATCGCTTTTTCCAGCGAGAGCCACGATGCCAGACGCTTGGCCTTGTCGCGCGACAGGATGGTGTCGCCGAAACCGTTTTCCAGCGATTCGATAGCGACCGAGATGAAATCGCCGACAGCTACTTCGAGTTCGCCGTTGTCATTTTTAAATTCTTCAATTGGAATGAAGGCTTCCGACTTGAGGCCAGCGTTGACGATAACGAAGTTATGGTCAAGGCGCACGACTTCAGCAGAAATCACTTCACCAGAACGCATGTCTTGACGTGACAGCGATTCTTCAAACAGCGCGGCGAATTCATTAGCGCCGGCAGATGCAGGGGACAGAACAGTGATGGACATAGTTTTGACTAGTTGGCCAGTATTGCCGCGCAAGGTATTTACTAGGATGCGGTCAATAAAGGGTTAGGTTTTTCAACGTCCGGCCAGACTTTGCGTCAGACCGAACACCAAGGTACTGCAAAAACGTATTAATAAAAATATTAATAAAAAACGTATTAATTAATGCCTGAGACTTAAACACCCCTCACGACTTCATTCAGATTGGCTTGGTAGCAGCGTACCAACGGAGTACTTGTTCGACCGCCTGATCGGCAGTCATTGCAGAAGTATCCAGCAAATACGCCCCTTCCGCGGCCTTTAACGGCGCCGAGCTGCGGTTGCTATCGCGCGCATCACGCTCCGCCAAATCCTTTGAGAGGTCTTCCATATTAGCAGAAAAACCCTTGTCAATCAATTGCTTATAGCGCCGTTCGGCTCTGGCCTCGACGCTGGCGGTCAAAAATACTTTCAAACCGGCGTGCGGGAAAATCACCGTGCCCATGTCACGGCCATCGGCGACCAGCCCAGGATGTTGCCGAAAGCTTAACTGCAGGCCGAACAATGCTTGCCTGACTGTTGGTATGGCGGCAATTTTCGAGGCTAGATTACCGACTTCTTCGGCCCGGATAGCATTCGATACATCCTCGTTCGCCAGGAAAATATGGGCGCCGTTGAAATGGCAATGCAAATGCTCGGCAGCCTTGGCCAAGGCATGTTCATCGTCCAGCGGCGTATCGCGCCGTATCACGGACAAGGCCGTCAGCCGATACAGGGCGCCGGAGTCGAGATAATGAAAACCCAGGTGCTGCGCAACCCTCTGCGCCACCGTGCCTTTGCCGGACGCCGTTGGGCCATCGATCGTGATAACAGGGATGTGGGGATTAGGCATAGGAGCATTCGATGGTTATTATTGAAAATTATTGCCAGCATGAAACGCAGCCGTCACTCGGACAAGGGGGCAAAAATTGCCTGTAAATCGTCTTGCGTCAAACCGATATTCTGGGTTTCACCTTCGGGAGACAGCATGGCCCGCGCCAGATCGGCTTTCTTCTGCTGCAGCAACTGGATGCTTTCCTCTACCGTGCCTTTGGCAATCAGCTTGTACACGAATACCGGCTTGTCCTGGCCGATGCGCCAGGCTCTGTCGGTAGCCTGGCTTTCCGCCGCTGGATTCCACCATGGATCGTAGTGAATTACGGTATCCGCCGCGGTCAGGTTGAGGCCGACGCCGCCGGCCTTCAGGCTGATCAGGAACACCGGCACTTCGCCTTCCTGGAAGCTGCGCACCGCCTCGGCCCGATCCAGCGTGGCGCCGGTCAGCAAGGCATAGCCGATATCGCGCTGCCGCAGTTCGGCGGCAATCAGCGTCAGCATACTGGTAAATTGCGAAAACACCAGAATCCGCCTGTCTTCCTGGCGCAACTCGTCCACCATTTCCAATAGTTCCAGCAACTTGGCTGACGGCACCTCGGCCGCCTCTTTCCCTTCTTCCGCCTCTGCTTCGGGCAGATCGGTCTTGAGCAAACGCGGATCGCAGCAAGCCTGGCGCAATTTCAGCAAGGCTTCGAGGATCACGATATGGCTGCGCGCGACGCCTTTCTTGGCGACTTCTTCGCGCACCTTTTTATCCATCACCAGACGGACGTTTTCATACAGGTCGCGTTGCGCCCCGCTCAGTGCCACGGAGCGCAGCATCTCGGTTTTCGGCGGCAGCTCCTTGGCCACCTTGTCTTTGGTTCTGCGCAGCAGGAAGGGCTTGATGCGGCGACTTAACAGTGTGCGTCGGGTAGCGTCACCCTGTTTTTCGATCGGCTGCCGGAAATCGCGGTTGAAGGTTTTTTCATCGCCAAGCAAACCCGGCAGCAAGAAATGAAATTGCGCCCACAACTCGCCCAGATGATTTTCCACCGGCGTGCCGGTGAGGCAGAGGCGATGGCGTGCGTTCAGCAAGGCCGCGCTTTGCGCCACCTTGGAACGAGGATTCTTGATGTAATGCGCTTCATCCAGAATCAGTAAATGAAAGACATGCTGGCGCCAGCGCTCTTCATCGCGCGGCAGCAGGGCATACGTGGTCAGCACCAGGTCGAACTGGGCGATCTGCTCGAACTGTTCCAGCCGCTGCTTTCCCTGCAGCACCAGCACACGCAGTTCGGGCGCGAAACGCACCGCTTCCTGCTGCCAGTTATCCATCAGGCTGGTGGGCGCGATCACCAGCGCCGGCGCAGTCAGGCGCCCACTTTGTTTTTCAACCAGGATATGCGCCAGGGTCTGTACCGTCTTGCCCAAACCCATATCGTCGGCCAGGACGCCAGCCAGGTCGTATTCGCGCAGAAACTGCATCCACGCCAGGCCGTCCAGCTGATAATCGCGCAATGTCGCTTGCAGTCCAGCCGGTGCGGCAATCTTCCTGACGCCGCCAAACGTGTGGAGTTTCTGCCCCATGCTGCGCAGGCGATCGCCGCCTACCCAGCGCAACTTGGCGCCGGCATCCAGCTCCGCGAGGCGGGCGGCGTCGAGCGCAGACAAACGCACCGGGCCATCCGATTTTTCCGCGAAATACAGCTCACCCAAGGTGTTCAGGATCGGCTTGATCCGGCCCCAGGGCATGGCAACATGAACGCCGTCGGACAGGCGCACCAGCAACTCGTCCTGATCGTCGCGCTGAGCCATGTTGCGCGGATCGAAATCCTGAGGAGCCTGGCGGATCAGATCGACCAGCAAAGGCAGCAAGGGCACGCGCTGATGATTGACCACGATCCCTAACTCAAGATCGAACGACGTGTTGGCTGGTTGATCGACTGCCTCGTCAATCTCGGCATACCAGTCTTCGACCGCGACCACATCGAAACGGTATTCGGCACGCTTATCGATCTGCCAGCCTTGCGCTGCCAGGCTTGGCAAACCCTCTTTGGCAAAGCGCAACCACGATGCCTGGTCCGGCTGCATGAACATGCCGGGCATCATCGCCAGGGGATGTTGCGTACCCTGCAGAGGCTGCATGCCGAGCATCATCAATGCCTGCTTGAAAGCGCTCTCGGCTTCCTGGTTCCGCACGATCTGTTCGATACCGGCCGGCGTGTTGCGGCTCAGCGCCGGCGTAAACTGGGTCGAGACGATTTCACCGTCGTAGCGAAAATGCAGTTCGGCGAAATCCTGCATCAGCGGATTGCTAACGCTGGGCAAACTTCCCAGGACCAGCAAGGGCTGCGGCGCAATATTCTTGCGAATCGTCTGCGGCACTTGCGGCGGGAACGGGATTACATCGTTCAAACCCTGGCTCAGCAATTGCTGGGCGACAGTCAAGCGGTCATCTGGATCCAGCAAAGGGGCTTGTATCACCAGATCGTTGAGCGCCTTGCTGGAAATCCTGGTGTCGAGATGCGGCAGCAGCAGCTCTCCACACGACAGATTATCCACGTACCAGGGCGGCTCGGTCGGCAGCAGGTAATCGAGATTTTTCCGTGTGTAGCTGGATTTGATCTCGGCGTCGGCCTCTGGCTCCGCTTCGAATTGCCAGCCCAGTTGCCACCTGTCGCGCGCAGCGTCGCGGCTGTCGTCCACCGCTTCATGCCAAGCCAGGCTGGCGCAACGCGTAGCGGCAAGCTGCAAAGGATAGGCGGTGCCCTTGGCCAGGTCGGCCAGGGAATTGGCCCACAGCAAACGCTGCTGCTGCAATAAAGCACGCAGCAATTGCGCGCCAAGTTTGCCGCTCAATTCACAGGCCGCATGCTGCGCATGGTTGCCGTCATTTTGGGCAACGAACAAGCCAATCAGATCACGATCTTCCGGGCGCACGAATACGGCGGGGTCCGACAGCAAGCGCGGCACATCAGTGGCCGGCTGCGCTGACAGAAACTGGCCGTTCGGACGCTGCTGCGCCTTGCATAAATGCAGCACGGCTTTCTTGCCGTTATACGCAGCGGACAGTACAAACAATACCTGGTGCGTGGCAGCTTTCTGGCGCAATCCGGACGGCTGCGCCGGAGCCGATCCGGCCACTGCGATTTCGCTTTCAACCCGTGTCAGCCAGGCCTCCATCGGCCGTGCCAGCACTGGCGTCAGATTGGATTTTGGTGCGAGTGCAGGCTTTGCCGGAGCGGCCGGTTGCGGCAATGAGAGCTCGTCGACAGGGACCGCCAGCTGATCCGTGGACGGCCGCTGCAGATATTCAATCAAGGCCGCCGCCACGTGCTTGCAATTGGATCCGACCGGGCAGGAACAGACGCTATCGATGTCCGGCGTATCGCGAAATACGGACAGCGTGATTTCCTGTTGATAGATGTTGCTGCCGCTACCCTGAACCCTTGCGTTGAGAACGTCGCCATCCTGCTCAACGGCCAGCACGCGCCGCTGGCGGACGTATTCCTGACCGCGATCATAGGTTGCCTGGTGCAACACGTCGCGCACATCGGCAAGTGTCAAATTCATGCGCGGCCCGCTACCCTACAGTCTGCTCGGCGATTTGCGCGAACACGGTGAAATAATCGGGGAAGGTTTTGGCGACGCATTGCGGATCATTGATGCGCACCGTAGTGCCGCGCAACGCAGCGCCATCCAGCGAAGCCAGCGAAAAACACATCGCCATGCGATGGTCGTCATAGGTATCGATAGTCGCCGCTTGCAGTTGCGACGGCGGCGTCACGCGCAGGTAGTCGCTGCCCTCTTCGATGATCGCGCCCAGTTTGCGCAACTCGGTCGCCATGGCGCTGAGCCGGTCGGTTTCCTTGACGCGCCAGCTGGCGATATTGCGCAAGGTGCTGGGGCCGTCGGCGTAGAGCGCCGCGACCGCGATTGTCATCGCAGCATCCGGAATATGGTTGAAGTCGGCGTCGATGGCTTTTAACACACCGCTTGAGGACGCTTCAATCCAGTTGTCGCCCAGCGTGATGGTGGCCCCCATCTGTTGCAAGGCTTCGACAAAACGGACATCGCCCTGGATGCTGTTTTTGCCAACGCCTTCGACCCGCAACGGGCCGCCCGCAATCGCGCCGGCCGCCAGGAAATAGGAGGCCGACGAAGCATCGCCTTCGACATGGATGATCTTGGGGCTTTGGTATTGCTGGCCGGCGACGACCGTGAACGATTGCCAGCCATCGCGCTCGACTGTCACGCCGAAACGCTGCATCAGGTTCAGGGTAATTTCAATGTAAGGCTTGGAAATCAATTCGCCGATCACCTCGATCGTGACGGCATCGTGCTTGGCCATCAATGGCGCAGCCATCAACAAGGCGGTCAGGAACTGGCTCGATACGTTGCCACGCACCTGCATGCGCTGGCTATGCAACTGGCCGCGCTGGATATGCAATGGCGGATAACCGGCAACGCCGGTATAGGCGATCCGGGTACCGACGGCATTCAAGGCGTCGACCAGATCGCCGATCGGCCGCTCGTGCATGCGCGCCACGCCATGCAAGGTATAGTCGCCGCCCATTGCCGCCAAGGCTGCGGTCAGCGGACGAATTGCGGTGCCGGCATTGCCCATGAACAGATCGGCCTGATGCACCGGAAAACTGCCGCCGCTGCCCTGCACCGTATAAGTCTGGGTACCTTCCGCCTGCTCCCAGACCACGCCCAATTGTTTGAGCGCCATCAGCATGACCAGCGTATCGTCGGATGCCAGCAAATCAAGAATCTGCGTGCTGCCGTTGGCCAGCGCCGCCAGCAACAAGGTGCGGTTGGAAATACTCTTGGAGCCGGGCAGCCGGACTGCCCCTTGCACCCTCGCTACCGGATGCAAATCGATGTACTTGGGATAATGTTGCTTGCGTTGCGTACTCATTAATCGCCACCTTCCTTATTCTGTTGTTCCGCCGCCTCGATGGTGCTGATCCAGTTGTGCCTGGCCTGTTGCGCATTGCTATAGATGGCTTCCAGCGCAGGGCCGTCGCCGGCAGCCAGCAAGCCGCGCAAGCGCGTCAGTTGCAGCAGATAAGCATCTAGTTCACTCAACAAGGCGCTCTGGTTTGCCAATGAAATATCGCGCCACATTTCCGGCGATGATCCGGCGATCCGCGTGAAATCGCGAAAGCCGCTGGCGGCGTATTGAAATAGCGAAGCGGCATGCGGTTTGTTGGCAATATCGTCCACCAATGCATACGCCAGCACATGCGGCAAATGGCTGACCGCGGCAAACACGGCATCATGCTGCTGCGGCGACAGACGATGTATCAACGCGCCGCACTGCTGCCATGCGGCGGCGACCCTGGCGACATCCTGCTCGGCATTTTCCGGCAACGGCGCCAGCACCACTTTCTTGCCGACATACAGATCGGCCAACGCCGCTTCGGGGCCATTCTGCTCACGGCCGGCGATCGGATGCCCTGGCACAAACTGGGCAATCTTGTCGCCCAGCGCTGCACGCGCTGCTTGCACCACATCGGATTTGGTGCTGCCGGCGTCGGTAACGATAGTGCCTGCCTGCAGATGCGGCCGGATGCCGGCCAGGATAGCGCCGGTCTGCGCCACCGGCGCCGCGATCAGGATCAGGTCAGCGCCGGCGACGGCGTCGGCCACGGTGCTGGCGATGCTGTCGATAATTCCCAATTCCCGGGCGCGCTGCAAGGTCGAGAGCTGACGGCCGACTCCGACCAGCTGTTCCACCGCGTCGGCCTTTTTCAACGCCAGGGCAAAAGAACCGCCGATCAGTCCTACGCCGAATATTGCGATTTTCTTGAACACGAATGACGCTTTAATAAAAATTAATCGAAACCAGAGTTAACGTCAGCTCAGCAGCTTTTTCAGCGCATCGATGAAGGCCGCGTTTTCATTTGGCAAACCGATGGTGACTCGCAGCCACTGCGGCAGGCCGTAGTTGGCGACTGGCCGCACAATGATGCCCTGCTTCAACAACGCCAGATTGACCCGAGCGCCGGCAGCTTCATCCTCGCCGACTTTGACCATCACGAAATTACCGAACGACGGCACATATTCCAAACCCATTTCGTCGAAGGTCTGTGTCAGCTGCTTATAGCCGTCACGATTCAGCTGTGCGCTACGCTGCAGAAAAGCCGTATCGTTCAAGGCGGCCACGGCGGCTGCCTGCGCCAAGGAATTGACGTTAAACGGCTGGCGAATCCGGTTCAGCAAATCGGTGATCGCCGGCTGGGCGATGCCGAAGCCAATGCGCAAGCCGGCCAGACCGTAAGCTTTCGACATGGTGCGCGAAACCAGCAAGTTAGGATATTTGCGGACCCAGGCAATCGATTCGTATTGCAGTTCCGGCGGCAGGTATTCGTTGTAAGCTTCATCCAGCACCACCACGATCTGCGCCGGCACCCGGGCCAGGAAAGCCTCAAGCTCAGCAGCCGGTACGAAGCTGCCGGTAGGATTATTCGGATTGGCGATGAAAATCAGCTTGGTATCGTCGGTGATGGCGGCTGCCATCGCCTCCAGGTCGTGGCCGTAATCCTTAGCCTTGACCACGATGGCGCGGGCGCCGACAGCTTGGGTAGCCAGCGCATACACCACAAAAGAGTATTCCGCATACATGGCGGCTTGCCCCGCTTGCACGAAAGCGTGGGTAGCCAATTCGAGAATATCGTTGCTGCCGTTGCCAAGCGTAATCCACTCCGCCGGCACATCGTACTTGGCGGTGATTGCTGCTTTCAACTCAAAGCCGTTGGCATCCGGATAACGGCCGATATCGGCCACCGCCTTTTGCATTGCCAGCTGGGCGGATTCCGGCATGCCTAGCGGATTTTCGTTGGACGCCAGCTTGATGATCTTGGCTTCGTCCAGGCCGAACTCGCGCGCCACTTCTGCAATCGGCTTGCCGCCTTGATATGGGGCGATAGCACGCACATATTCTGGACCAAATTTAATTGACATTGTCTGCTTTCAGAACAAATTATTAAAATCAAATATTGCGAAATATTGATGTAGATGCCTGCTTAAAAACTGCGAGGATACGATCCCAGCAGCTTGTAGAACGCGGCGTTCTGTTGCAATTCCGCCAGCGCCTTGGCGACCTTGTCGTCGTCCGCATGGCCCTCGACGTCGACATAGAAATAATATTCCCACGCGCCCATGCGCGCAGGCCGCGACTCGAAACGCGTCATCGACACGCCGTGCTTGGCGAGCGGCGCCAGCAACTTGTATACCGCGCCAGCCTTGTTCGCTACCGACAACACCAGCGAAGTCTGGTCCTTGCCGCTGGCGCCGTTTTTCAAGCGGCCGATTACGGCAAAGCGGGTGCGATTGTGCGGATCGTCCTGGATATGGGCGCTGACAATTTGCAAACCGTATTTTTCCGCGGCGATCTCGCCGGCAATCCCGGCCACCGTGACATTTTCGCTGGCCATGCGCGCCGCTTCGGCATTGGAAGCGACCGCCTGCCGTTCAATGTTCGGGTAATGCTGGTTGAGCCAGGCGTTGCATTGCGCCAGCGCTTGCGAGTGCGCGCAAATGCGGGTGACAGCGTCCATGCTGCCATCCTTGCTCATCAGGCTGTGATGCACCGGGATTGATACTTCGCCACTGATATTGAGCGTGGTCTGCAACAGTAAATCGAGAGTGCGATTGATCACGCCTTCGGATGAATTTTCGATCGGCACCACGCCGAAATCCGCAGTGCCGGCTTCTGCCGCGCGGAACACTTCATCGATCGACACACAAGCCAGGCCTTCCACCGCATGGCCGAATTGCTGGTACACCGCCTGCTCGCTAAAAGTGCCGGCCGGACCAAGATAGGCTACCGTGACTCGCTTTTCAAGAGCGCGGCAGGCCGACATCACTTCACGGAAAATGGTTTGCACATCGCTGCCTTGCAGCGGTCCGGGATTGCGCTCGGCAACCTTGAGCAAGACTTGCGCCTCGCGCTCAGGGCGGAACACCGGCGCATTGGTCTCGGCCTTGACGTGCCCGACTTCCTGCGCAATTTGGGCGCGACGATTCAACAAGGCCAGGATTTCGGCATCAATCGCATCGATCTGCTGACGCAGGGGGAGGAGTTTATCTTCGCTCATGTTAACTGTGTTTCTATCTCTGGTTCTCTTACTTGGCTAAGCAAATCATCGCTAAGGCTAAGCGCGCTGCTTTTCGAATTCTTTCATGTACGCCACCAAGGCCTGTACGCCGGCCAAAGGCATCGCGTTGTAGATCGAGGCGCGCATGCCGCCGACCGACTTATGCCCCTTCAATTGCAACAAACCGTTTTCTTTGGCGCCTGCCAGGAACGCTTCGTTCAGCGCTTCATCAGCGAGGAAGAATGGCACGTTCATGCGCGAGCGGCTGTTGCTGGCGATTTTGGTCCGATAGAAATCGGTGGAATCCAGATAGTCATACAGCAGCGCTGCCTTGGCGATATTGCGCTGCTCCATCACGGCGACGCCGCCCTGCTTCTTGAGCCATTGGAACACCAGTCCGGCGATATAGATCGCATAGGTCGGCGGCGTGTTGTACATCGAATCGTTGTCGGCCACGATTTTCCAGTTGAATGCGGAAGGACAAGCCGGCAAGGCGTAGCCGAGCAAATCTTCGCGCACCACCACCAAAGTCAATCCGGCCGGGCCGATATTCTTTTGCGCACCGCCATAGATCACGCCGTATTTGGAGACGTCCACCACGCGCGACAAGATGTGCGACGACATGTCGGCCACCAGCGGTGCATCATTGGTTTCAGCTGCGATGTCGGGCGTGAACTGATATTCGACGCCGTCAATGGTTTCATTAGTGCAGATATGGACGTAAGCCGGATCTTTGGATAACTGCCAGCTATCGCGCTCGGGAATTTGCGCGAAATGACTGTCCTCGGAAGAAGCGGCGACATTGACGTTGCCATAGCGCCGCGCTTCCTTCAGCGACTTGGTCGACCACGAGCCGGTATTGATGTAATCGCTGGTCGCCGGCTGGCTCTTGCGGCCAAGCAGGTTGAGCGGAATAATCGCGTTCTCGGCAATCGCGCCGCCTTGCATGAACAGCAGCTTGTAGTTGGCGGGGACTGCAAACAACTCGCGGAAATCGTGCTGGGCCGCCGCCAGAATCGACATGAACTCTTTGCCACGATGACTCATTTCCATCACGGACATGCCGCTGCCCTCCCAATCCAGCATTTCGGCGGCAGCTTGCTGCAGCACCTCTTGCGGTAACACAGCGGGGCCGGCAGAAAAATTATAGATAGGCATGATGAATGTCGTCAGATAAAAAACCGAGATTGATTACGAACCAACAGATGGCGTTACGGTGTTGTTACTAGTGTTTAAACCCAGGATCTCGCGCGTCCCGGCTTGCAAGCCAGGACGCAACACTTTTTGGCACCTTCTTTATTCAGCTGCGGCGTCGGTGGCTCCACCTTCTTCGGTGTTGCCGCCAGCATCGGCCTCGGCTTCGATTTCAACTTCCACCTCGGCATCAGACTCAACCACGCGCTGCAAACCGCTCAGCTTGGTGCCGTCTTCCACCGCGATCAGCGTCACGCCTTGCGTGGCGCGGCCCATTTCGCGGATCTCGGCAACCCGGGTACGGATCAGTACGCCGCCGGTGGTGATCAGGATGATTTCATCGCTAGGCTCAACCAAGGTCGCAGCGACTACCTTGCCGTTGCGCTCGCTGGTCTGGATCGCGATCATGCCCTTGGTGCCGCGGCCATGGCGGGTGTACTCGGTGATAGGCGTACGCTTGCCGAAGCCGTTTTCAGTTGCCGTCAGCACCGATTGCTGTTCGTTTTCCGCGACCAGCAGGGCGATTACCTGCTGACCGTCGTCCAGGTTCATGCCGCGCACGCCGCGCGCGGTGCGGCCCATCGGACGCACATCGTTTTCGTCGAAGCGCACGGCCTTGCCGGAATCCGAGAACAGCATCACGTCATGCTGGCCGTCGGTCAGTGCGGCGCCGATCAGGAAATCGCCCTCATCCAGGTCGACCGCGATAATGCCGGCCTTGCGTGGATTGCTGAAATCCGACAATGGCGTCTTCTTGACCGTACCCAAACTGGTCGACATGAAGACGTAACGATCTTCAGGGAAGCTGCGGTTGGCGCCTGACAACGGCAACACCACGGTGATCTTCTCGCCATCCTGCAGCGGGAACATATTGACGATAGGCTTGCCGCGCGAATTGCGCGAACCTTGCGGCACTTCCCAGATTTTCAGCCAGTACAGACGGCCGCGATTGCTGAAGCACAAAATGTAATCGTGGGTATTGCCGACGAACAGCTGGTCGATCCAGTCGTCGTCCTTGGTGGCCATCGCTTGCTTGCCGCGGCCGCCGCGTTTTTGCGCGCGGTATTCGGAGACCGGTTGCGCCTTCATGTAACCGGTATGCGACAAGGTCACCACCATGTCTTGCGGCGTGATCAGGTCTTCGGTGCCGAGATCGGTAGGATTGTGTTCAATCTGAGAACGGCGCTCGTCCTTGTTACCGATGCCGTATTCGTTTTTGGCAGCCGTCATTTCATCAGTGATGATGACGGTAACGCGTTCCGGCTTGGCCAGGATATCCAGCAAGTCGGCGATCTGCGCCATCACCTCTTTGTACTCGTTGACGATCTTGTCTTGTTCCAGACCGGTCAGGCGTTGCAGACGCATTTGCAGAATTTCCTGCGCTTGGTCGTCCGACAGTTTGTACAAACCGTCGCTTTGGATACCGTAATGCTTAGGCAGATTCTCTGGACGGAAGGACTCGATACCGCCGATGTTTTCATCGCCGGTACGGGCCAGCATTTCGCGCACCATGGACGAATCCCAGGCACGCGCCATCAGCTCGGATTTCGCTACCGGCGGCGTCGGCGCGGCTTTGATGAGGGCGATGAAATCGTCGATATTCGCCAGCGCAACCGCCAGGCCTTCCAGCACGTGACCGCGTTCGCGCGCCTTGCGCAGTTCGAACACGGTACGGCGTGTGACGACTTCGCGGCGGTGCGACAGGAAGCACTCCAGCATCTGCTTCAGGTTCAGCAGTTTTGGCTGGCCGTCCACCAGGGCTACCATGTTCATGCCGAAGGTGTCTTGCAGCTGCGTTTGCTTGTACAGATTGTTGAGCACTACTTCGGCCACTTCGCCGCGCTTGAGCTCGATCACCACGCGCATGCCGGATTTATCCGACTCGTCGCGCAGATCGGAAATGCCTTCCAGCTTCTTGTCGCGCACCAGTTCGGCGATGCGCTCCAATAATGCCTTCTTGTTTACCTGGTACGGCAGTTCGTCGATGATGATCGCGGTGCGGCCTTCACGTCCGAATTCTTCGAAGTGCGTCTTGGCGCGCATCACCACACGGCCGCGGCCAGTGCGATAACCATCGCGCACGCCCGACACGCCGTAGATGATGCCGGCGGTCGGAAAATCCGGCGCCGGGATGATTTCAATCAGCTCGTCGATCGTGCAATCGGCATTGCGCAGTACGTGCAAGGCGCCGTCGATCACTTCGGTCAGGTTGTGCGGCGGAATATTGGTTGCCATGCCGACTGCGATCCCGGACGAACCGTTGATCAGCAGGTTGGGGATGCGCGTCGGCAGCACCGACGGTTCTTTTTCCTTACCGTCGTAGTTCGGCACGAAATCGACGGTTTCCTTGTCCAGATCAGCCAGCAGTTCGCCGGCGATCTTGTCCAGACGGCACTCGGTGTAACGCATCGCTGCCGCGCCGTCGCCGTCGATCGAACCAAAGTTGCCCTGGCCGTCGACCAGCATGTAGCGCAGCGAAAACGGTTGCGCCATGCGCACCAGCGTGTCGTAGATCGAGGCGTCGCCGTGCGGGTGGTATTTACCCATGGTCTCCCCGACCACGCGCGCGCATTTCACGAACGGGCGGTTCCAGACATTGTTCATTTCATGCATCGCGAACAAGACCCGGCGATGCACCGGCTTGAGGCCGTCACGCACATCCGGCAGCGCACGGCCAACGATCACGCTCATCGCGTAATCGAGATAGCTCTTGCGCATTTCTTCTTCGAGGGAAATTGGGATTGTTTCTTTAGCGAATTGATCCATTAGCGAGTCGGCGAGTCTTTACTTGGGTTGATCGATCACAGATATCTATATCCGGTATAAACCAGCATTCAGAGTTGCAATACCGACGCCTAGTCGAATGCTGCTCGGAACGCTGATAATAAGACGTATGATTTTAGCACGCGGGGAGGCCTGTTCCGGCTTTTCAGAGGCGAGACGAAATCCTCTGTGCCAAGGCCGAAAACCGGCTTGCCGGAAAAAAATATGTTTAAATGCCGCCTTGCCCGGCAATCAGGCGATTTTAAAAACAATCCCGCCGCCACCATTTCTCTCAGGAAATAATTCATGCGTTATTCAATTGCGCTCTGCCTGTTATTAGGCTCGGCTCTCGGCTCTGCGTCCAATTCCGGTTTTGCCCAAACCACCGATGTTCAGGCCAACCCTGAAAAAAGTGCTTATTTGCAAGACGGACGCGGTCCGATTGTGCGCAGCCAGGATGGTTTGTGCTGGCGCTCAGGTTATTGGGAGCAGAACGATGCCGTTACCGGTTGCGACGGCGCCCTGGTGGCGCCGGTAATGAAAGCCAGCGCACCGGCTCTGGTCGCAAACCCGACGATTGCAGGCAATGAAATCGCCCCGGCAACTGTCAGCACACAGTGCAATGGCAGCGTAACGCTGACGAGCGACCAGAATTTCAGTTTCGGGAAAGCAACACTGACGAATGCTGCCAAGCAGCGTATTGAGCAGCAGGTGATTGCTAAATTAACCGGCTGCGCTGGCGCGGGCTATATATTAGTAACCGGCCATACCGATCGCCTTGGCTCAGAGAAATATAACCAAAAATTGTCAATGCAACGCGCCGCCAATATCGCCAGTTATTTGAAGAGCAAAGGCGTCACTAACAAAATCGAGGTTGCCGGTGCCGGAGCATCCGAGCCGATATTGAGCTGCAGCAACAAACTGAACCGTAAAAAACTCATTAGTTGCCTCAGCCCAAATCGCAGAGCCATAATAAAAGTGCAAGAAAATTAAAATAAAATAGATAGTTTCCTTGCGCCGATGTAATATGTCGCCCGTGGTGGTGTTTTCATAATGCTATGTTGTATGAAAACAACGAAGCAGGCAAAACGTGAGCTGGATCATTTGGCATCCTTCGCTAGCGCTTGAAGCCTGTGGCAGAATGGTGGTCAAGTTCATTGCGTGTGGTCAATGCCACACGTAACGGCCTGAACCACGTGGTACTATCCAATTTTTGATGTCGTATATTAGTTGCGCAGTTAATCTGCGGATATCTCAACCGAGAGGAGAAACATGAATAAATTAGCAAAACTCGTCTTCGCTGCGTCCGCAGTCGTCGCACTCTCTGCCTCCGCGCAGGAAATCAAAGATATCCAGGCAAACACTCCAAACAGTGCCTACGTGCAAGATGCACGTGGTGTAATCGCACGTGACCCGTACGGTCTGTGCTGGCACACCGGCTACTGGACACCAGCTGACTCGGTTCCAGGTTGCGACGGCGAAATCGCTCAAGCTGCACCAGCTCCAGTTGCACCAGCTCCAGCACCAGTTGCTCCAGCACCAGCTCCAGTTTCGCAAAAAGTTACTTTTGCTGCTGACGCATTCTTTGACTTCGACAAAGCTGTCCTGAAGCCAGAAGGCAAAGCAAAACTGGATGACCTGACATCGAAACTGGGCGCAATCAACCTGGAAGTCATCATCGCTGTTGGCCATACTGACTCGGTCGGTTCGGTTGCTTACAACCAAAAACTGTCGGTTCGTCGTGCTGAAGCTGTTAAGGCATACCTGGTACACAAGGGTGTCGAAGCTAACCGTGTTTACACCGAAGGTAAAGGCAAGTCGCAACCGGTCGCTGATAACAAGACCGCTGCTGGCCGCGCTAAAAACCGTCGCGTTGAAATCGAAGTTGTTGGTACAAACAAGTAATCGATTCAAACTCGATCAAAACCCCGCCTCGGCGGGGTTTTTTTTCGCATAAATAAGAAACCTCGCAAGAAACTTCGGGCAACCTGGAAACTTTCGGCGCTGGTTTTTAATCAGGTAACAAACCGCAACACCGTACTTTCCAGCTATGATTCAGCCTATGAACGCAGACCCATCAGAACTCAAGAAATTCAGCGACCTGGCTCACCGGTGGTGGGACCCTGAATCCGAATTCCGCCCTCTGCATGAAATCAATCCCTTGCGCCTGGAGTGGATCAATTCGCGTGCCTCGCTGGCCGGCAGGAATGTGCTGGATATCGGCTGCGGCGGCGGCATCCTGGCAGAATCCATGGCTAGGAAAGGCGCTACCGTTGCCGGCATCGATCTGTCCGACAAAGCATTGAAGGTGGCCGATCTGCATAGCCTGGAATCGGGCATTCATGTCCGTTATGAGAAAATTGCCGCTGAGGAAATGGCCAGCCGCGAAGCCGGGCAATTCGATGTCGTGACTTGCATGGAGATGCTGGAGCATGTACCAGATCCGGCCTCCATCGTGCGCGCCTGCGCCACGCTGGTGAAACCCGGCGGACAAGTGTTTTTCTCCACCATAAACCGCAATCTGAAAGCTTATCTGCAGGCGGTCCTGGCGGCCGAATACCTGTTGCGCATGTTGCCCAAAGGCACGCATGACTACGGCAAGTTCATCACGCCGGCGGAACTGGCGCAATTCGCCCGCAACGCCGGACTGACGGTCGATGTCATGCGCGGCATGAACTACAACCCGCTCACTCAGATCTATTCGCTCAACCAGGATACCAGCGTCAACTATCTGATGGCCTGCACCCGGCCCGGATAAAGCCTCGCTCTGCTAGACATTGCATTGTGACATCGCATTGCCAGCCATTTTTTGTATTTTAGGAATTCCCATGCCCCTGCCGATGCCGCGCGCCATTCTGTTCGATCTTGACGGTACGCTTGCCGACACTGCGCCTGACTTGGCAGCGGCGCTTAACCGCCTGCGCAACGACCGCGGCTTGAGCAGCACGCCATACGAACAACTGCGGCCGCATACTTCTGCCGGTGCGCGCGGCATGATAGGCGCCGCCTTCGGCCTGAAACCGGGCGATCCTGACTATGAAGAATTGCGGGTCGGCTTCCTTGATCATTACGCCGCCGCGCTGGCAGTCGACAGCATCCTGTTCGACGGCATTCCGGCCTTGCTCAACGACTTGCGCCAGCGCAATCTAGGCTGGGGCGTGGTCACTAATAAGGCGGCCAGGTTTACCGATCCCCTGGTTTCACAAATCGGCCTGGCAGATGCGGATTGCGTCATTTCCGGCGATACCACCGCCCATGCAAAACCCCACCCGGCGCCGCTGCTGGAAGCCGCCCGGCGCCTCAATTTGCAACCACGGGAATGCTGGTATGTGGGCGACGATCTGCGCGACATCCAAGCCGGCCGTGCAGCCGGCATGGCGACCGTGGCCGTAGCCTGGGGTTATTGCGGCGAGAGCGCGCCGAGTTCCTGGGAAGCAGACGCCCTGATCGATACTCCGCTCCAATTGCTGGCCTTGCTGCCGCAACGGTAATTTCCACGTACAGAATCGGCGCATACGCTTGCGCATGACTGAAGATTGATCGGTCCCACGGCAGCCTGCCGCCAGCCGTTCCGAAGAATTGAATAAATCAGCGGGCAATACTGTCTGACGGTATATTGTCGACATCCTTGCCCATAAGGAAAAAAATGGTAAATATCCCTCGTCCCTCATGGCTGCCACGCGCGATACGCTGGGCCGGCGTCACGGTCGTCACTTTACTGGTGCTGGCGCTCATCAGCTGGCTGGCGGTGCCGCCTGTCGCCAAACACTTGATAGAACAACAAATTGAAACTCAGATCGGCCGCAAGGCAAGCGTCGGCAACATCGCCTTCAACCCTTTCATCCTGACGCTCACGGCATCCGATTTCACTCTCTATGAGCAGGATAAAACCACCGCGGCATTCTCGGCAAAAACACTGCTGGTCAATGCTTCATCCGCTTCGTTGTTTCGACTGGCGCCGGTGCTGAATGAAGTCAAACTGGTTAATCCCAATCTGCATATCGTGCGCAGCAGCGCCGACGGCATCGGCCGCTACAACTTCTCCGACATCATAGACCGTATCCTGGCGATGCCAAAAAGCGAGAAGCCGGCTCTGTTTTCAGTGTCGAATATCCAGCTCGAAAACGGCAGCATCAAATTCGACGACAAAGTAACCAGCAAGCTGGTCGATATACAAGCGCTCAACATCGGCCTGCCCTATATATCGAACTTCCCCAGCAAGGTCGACACTTTCGTGCAGCCGCATGTCTCGGCCAAGATCAACGGCACGCCGTTCGATCTGAAAGGACGCAGCAAACCATTCGCCGGCAGCCTGGAGACCGCTCTGGCGATCGATATCGACCAGCTTGATGTCGCCAGCTTCGTGGCGTTTTCTCCGGTGGCGCTGCCGCTGGCGATTCAAAGCACCAAATTATCGACCAAGCTCGATCTGTCGTTCTTGCGTAACAAGGACAAGCCCGAAGTCTTGCTGTCCGGTGCGATCAAGCTGGCTGACGTCGCATTGGCCGACAAGAATGCGGCGCCGCTGCTCAAAGCGCAGGCGATCAACACCCAGATCAACAAACTCAATGTACTCACCGGCAGCGCCGCACTCGATCAGATCGAGATCCAGCAACCGGAAGTCTGGGTCAATCTGAACGCCAACGGCAACCTGAACTGGGCAGCGCTGAGCACACCGGCTGCCAAGCAGGAAATTGTGAAAGACGCGCCGAAAAAGACAGCAAGCCCGCCACCGCAAATGACGCTGGCCAAGCTCAGTATCCACGGCGGCACGGTCAACTGGCTGGATGCAGCCAACGCATCGCCGACACTGAACCTGCAGGTAAAAAACGTGGCGCTGAATGCGACCCAGCTGTCGCTGGCAGCTGACGCCAAACCTGCAACCGTGACACTTTCAAGCGGCACGGAAAACGATCAGCACATCCAGTTCATCGGCCAGATCACTCCCGCCAAAGGCATCGTCGCCGGCAAGGCCAGCATCAATGCCTTGTCGCTTGCGCAGTACCAGCCCTATGTCAACCGCTCCCTGGCGGCGGTGCTGTCCGGTCAGTTATCGCTCAACACCTTGCTCGCAATCGACGGCAGCCGCGTCCGGCTGCATCAGCTAGGCATCGACGTAGATGACCTCAAAGTGGCGGCAAAAACCAGTGCCGGCGGCAGCATCGGCGCCAAGAAAATCAGCCTGGAAAATGCCAGCGTCGATACCGAAGCGCACACTTTCAATGCCGATGCATTGCGACTGGCCGGGATACAGGGCGATGTGCGTCGCGACGCCCAGGGTCAACTCAATCTGCAACAATTCGTCGCCACTACGGGTAGTTCAAGCAAGGCAGCCCCTGGCGCATCCGCCAAGAAAGCCGGACCGGACTGGGTCGCCACTCTGAATCAGTTTGCCGTCAGCGACAGTAGTCTGACTTATCTCGATAACGCGGTGAAGCCAGCAGTCAATCTGCGCGCCGACGGCCTCAATCTGAGCGCCGACAATATCTCCAGCAAGCTTGATAAGCCGATCAAGATTTCGCTGCGCAGCCAACTCAATAAAACCGGCAAATTATCGGTCGACGGCAACGTCGCAGCGCAAATGAAATCCATCGCTCTCGACCTCGATGCGCAAAATCTGCCGGTCGCCGCACTGCAGCCGTATTTCACCGATTACCTGAATGTGACGCTGACCTCTGGCCTGGCCAGCACCAAAGGCAAATTATTACTGACGCCGCCTAGCGGCCGCCAGCAACTCGCTACCAGTTATAACGGCAACCTGCGCCTGGCCAATTTCCGCGTGCTCGACAAGGAAAATTCAGCGGATTTCCTGAAGTGGAAACTGCTTGACGTCAGCGGCATCAACGCCAGTATCGGCGGCGCCCAGCAATACGTTACTCTGGCAAAAGTCGCCCTCAACGATTTCTATGCGCGCATCATCTTGTCGGAGTCGGCCAAACTCAACTTGCAAGATATCGTGGCGTCGAAGAACGCACCGACAGGCGCGCCGACGCCTTCGCTAACCTCGACTGAACCAGGCCCGGCACCGCAAAAAACCACGAAAGCCACCTCCGAAGGCAGCACCACCGTGGCGCCGATCGCACCCGCCGCGCCCAAGCCCAACGCGCCGATGATCAAGATCGGCCAAGTCGTCATCAAGGGCGGCAACATCAACTACACCGATAATTTCGTCAAGCCGAACTACACCGCCAACATGACCGGCATGAACGGCACCGTCGGCGCGATCGCCTCCGACAAGCCGCAGCCAGCGCCGATAGACCTAAACGGCAAGATCGACAACGACGCGCCGGTAGCCATTTCCGGTTCCCTGAACCCCTTGTTCAAACCGATGTTCCTCGACATCAAGGCCAGCGCCAATGGCGTTGAACTGCCGCGCCTGACGCCGTATGCCGCCAAGTACGCCGGCTATGCCATCGAAAAGGGCAAGCTGTCGATGGACGTCAACTATCACATCGAGAACGACAAGCTGGTAGCCCAGAACAGTGTCCGCATCGACCAACTGACCTTCGGCGACAAGATCGACAGCCCGACCGCCACCAAACTGCCGGTGCTGCTGGCGGTCGCTCTGCTGAAAGACCGTAACGGCCAGATCAACATCAACCTGCCGATTTCCGGCACCTTGTCCGATCCGGAATTTTCGATAGGCGGCATCATCGTCCGCATCTTCGTCAATCTGATCGTCAAAGCCGTCACCTCGCCATTCGCACTCATCAGTTCGGCCTTCGGCGGCAGCGGCGGCGACGAACTCGGCTACGCTGAGTTCGCACCCGGCTCAGCCACCCTCACCGCGACCACGCAAAGCAAGCTGGACACTATCGCCAAGGCGCTGACCGACCGCCCGGCCCTGAAGCTGGACCTGATCGGCCGGGTCGATCCGAAAAGCGATACCGAGGGCGTCCGTCAGCAAATCCTCAACCGCAAGCTGAAAGCGTTGAAACTCAAGGATTCGGTCAACCAAAGCGACGATGCGCAATCGGACGATGTCGCCCTGACCGATGCCGATAAAGAGAAATACATGGGGAAGGTATATAGCTCGGAAAAATTCGACAAGCCGCGCAACGTCATCGGCCTGACAAAATCGCTGCCGGCCGCGGACATGGAAAAACTGATCGTCGCCAATACCGCGGTAACCCAGGACGCTTTGAGCGCACTGGCAACCAGGCGCGCCGAGGCGGTCCGCAAGTATCTGGAAACCAAGGGGCAGATCCCACTGGAACGCATCTTCCTGATAGCGCCGAAACTGACCGCCGACGGCATCAAGGACAAGGGCCAGCCGAACCGTGTCGATTTCGCACTGAAATAAGGCTGTACCGCACTACTTTCAATGCCGGCAACGCACTGACATGGAAACCCCAAGTACGCTACAATAGCATTCTGCTTGGGGGCGACCTGGTTTCGACGTGGGTTACAAAGCAGCGCAGGGCATACCGAGGACCGACTACCTCGTAAATACAATCGGAATAGATCTAACTGCAAACGATAACTCGTACGCACTAGCCGCTTAATAACCGGTTAGCTCTACACCATCTCGTCCCTGGGGTGGGCTGGTAAAACAGCAGTAGAGTCATATACAGGGAATCGCTGTTGGTCGGGTTACTTGGCTAACGGTTAAATTTAGGTGACTCGCCTGAACGAAGCGCGTGCGTCCGCGTCGGCTGGGTTAAATCAAATGGCAGCACTAAGTATGTAGAACTGTCTGTAGAGGATTTGCGGACGCGGGTTCGATTCCCGCCGCCTCCACCAATATTTCATTAACATCAATGACCGGCGTATGCGGCCTCCAGAAATGGGGGCCGTTTTATTTTGCGCTTCAAAACCTCGCATCTGGATTCAATCCGATGCGATAAAGAAACAATGGGTCACGTCAGATTTGACGCATCTTCCATGACTTTTCACACGGCATGCTGGTAATTTCCGCGTCAATTTGCGGGAAAGAAACAGCGCGAAACAATTCCCGATTATTCCGTATACAAACTTTCTGTGCAGACATAAAATCTTGTGCGCAGCAAGCGTTGCAGCAGCATCTTGAGCCATTGAAAAATCGGCATGGGTTCGTTCAATTAATTCTGGGAGTCTTCTTGTGAAGCGTTACGCCGGTGTATTTGCATGCATTCTTGTCTATTCCATCGCCTTGGCTGGCACCCTGCTGCCGGTACGTGAAAGCCGCGCCGATGCACTGGAAGATGTGCAAAACCGCCGCGCGATTCGCATTGCGGTGCCTAAAGATACGCCGCCTTTCGGCTCGGCAAATCAATACAAGACGCTGGAAGGATTTGATGTATCGATCGCCAAGATGATATCGCTGGAACTGGGCGTCAAGCTGGACATGGTGCCGCTGGCTAGTGGCGATCGTATCCCGGCGCTGTTGAACCGGCATGTCGATCTGGTGGTCTCCAGCCTCGGTAAAAATCCGGAACGTCAGAAACAAATCGACTTTTCACAGGCTTACGCGCCGTTTTATCTTGGCGTCTTCGGTGCACCGGATCTCGATGTCAAGAATGCTGCGGGATTGGCTGGCAAGACCATCGCCGTACTCAAAGGGTCGATCGAAGACGGTGAGTTGAGCAAGATTGCACCGGCGTCAGCCAGCATCAAACGCTTCGACACCGAACCGGAGGCCGTGAAATCCTATCTGCAGGGAGAATCCAAGTTGCTGGCGGCGGGCAATGTCTTGATTTCCGCCTTCACCAAGGAACAGGTGGAAACAACCCAGCTGAAAATAGTGTTGAAAGACTCTCCCTGCTTTATCGGTGTTAACAAAAACGAAACAGCCTTGCTCAGTAAGATCAACACCATGCTGAGCCGCATCAAACAAAACGGCATGCTCAACGTCAATGCCCAACGCTGGTTCAAGGCGCCGTTGCCCGACAGCGTGTTGCATAGCGCTGTCGAATAAGGCGGCAGGGCCAACCTGCACCGGATTAAAAAGGATTCCACAATCGGAATCCTTTTTTCTTTGCAGAACCAGTTTGTGTAAAACCCACGTCTCCCGCACCACGCAAAAGAGACGTTTTTTATGTCCGCAACATGCTGTAATGCGCGTAGATACTTAATATGCGCTTGAGGTCGTGGCCATTGCCACCGTCTCAACAATGTTTATACGAATCCGACATTTCAATGAGCCAAGCAGAAGTGCAATCGGCTACGTGAAAGCCATATTCGGACCTGATAGCCTGTTTTTTTCTGCTTTGACGGCCGCTTTGACTGGCTATCGGCATTGATCGCATTGGGCGCGGCTATAGCGCTGTTCCGCTTCAAGCGGAACGTGATTCACGTGATTGCCGGGTGTGCGATATCCGGTTTGATCCTGAAGATCTGGATACTGTGAAATGAATCGCGCAAATTGTCGCTGCAGATATGATAAGTTGTGCGAACGATCTGGAATTTAAGCAGGAGAAACCATTATGCCAAGCGCCCGCCTGAATGGCGAAATCATCACCGACTGGGACAGCTTTCATACCGAGTGTGCAGAGGTATTCGGTTTTCCCGAATTTTATGGCCGCAATATGAGCGCCTGGATAGACTGCCTCAGCTATCTGCGCGATGAAGATGGAATGAGCAAGTTCCGTCTGCAAGAAAACGAAGTGCTGAACATCGAGATACTGCACAGTGAAAAACTACGCCAGCGCGCTCCTGAAATCGTCGAAGAACTGGAATTCTGCATCGCGGCAATCAATGAGCGCTACGAAGATTACGGCGAAAAACCGGCGCTAAAACTCACGCTGCGTTAGAGCTAGATTTAATCAATCAGATCGTCGTCAGACGCCACGCCACGTCAAACTCACCGACTGGGGCGAAGATAGTAAAGGTCCCATTCCTCTTCTGCGAGAAATTCAAAACCATTGCGTTGGTAGAAACGATTGGCATCGCTTTCCCTCAGGGCACCTACGCGTAGCGGCATGGCTAACGCATCTGCTTCTTTAAAGACTTGGGCAAGCACCGCTGCCCCAATTCCCTGCCCCTGGTTACCTGGACGAATATATAGATTCTCCAGCAGCAGTTGATCCTGAGCAGGTCTAACGACCACAAAACCTACGCGCCGGCCTTCAACCGTCACATGCCGTGTATACATCGCCGAAAAGCTGGCGCGAAATCGTTCTCTTGCGCGAACCGGATCAAACCGGCCGATGCGTTCCAGGCTGTCGCGCATGGCAGCTATGCGTAATGCGACGAGTTCGTCAAAATCCGTTTCAACTGCCGGAACCAGAATGACGTGTGGTGTGTTCGGTACGGACATGTGCGCTTTCAGAATCCTCTTTCAATTGATTCGGCAATTTTATCTGAATCTAACGCCTCCCACCTCAGGCTGCTAGCGCATTGACGCCTGCTGGGGTAGGCTATACACATTGCCATGTACCAGCGATGGCCGTTCGCAGGTTGCCACTATGGAAAAGACCGCATTTGTATTCGCCGGTGGAGGGAGTCTTGGCGCCATCGAAGCCGGCATGCTGCGAGAACTGATCGCTTCCGGCATACATCCGGATTTCCTGGTCGGCGCCTCTGCCGGCGCGATCAACAGCGTGTTCTTCGCTTATCAACCGCATACCGCCGGCACGATGCGCCTGGAATATTTATGGCGCGGCATCCGCCGCCAACAGATCATGCCGTGGTCGATTCTTTCGATCCTTGGCGCTGCCCGAGGCACACACCTGGTCAATCCGGCGAAATTGCGCGCTCTTCTTTATGAACACTTTGGCAGTCGTGCGCTGGAAGATGCCGATCTCCCGGTACATGTTGTCGCTACTGAGATGAGCAGCGGCAACGAGATAGTTATTTCCTCCGGACCGGCAGTTGAAGCAGTGCTGGCGAGCACAGCGATCCCAGGTGTTTTCCCACCAGTTTCCCTGGCTGGAAACATGTTGATTGATGGCGGCGTGGCCAACAATACGCCAATCTCCACGGCGATACGACTTGGCGCGACGCGCCTCATCGTGCTTACTACCGGCTTTAGTTGTGCCGAGCGACGGCAACCCAAGGGAGCGCTTGAGCACGCCATGAGCGCGCTCAACTTGTTGGTAGCGCGTCAGTTGGTATCCGATCTGGAGCGTTGGGCATCACAGGCAGCGATAGCCGTGGTGGCGCCGTTATGTCCGCTGGACGTCTCGCCTTACGACTACAGCCAGTGCGGCATGCTGATAGACCGCGCGGCAGCCGAAACCCGTCGTTGGCTGGCGGCTGGCGGACTGGATAATCATGAGATTCCCAGCGCACTCAGGCCGCATTCTCATGCCAAGATTGATTAAGAATCGGCCGGTCCGGACAAGCTGCGGTGTAAAACGTACGCGCAAAGCAAAAACCCTCTGAATGATTAGTTCAGAGGGTTTTTTAATAAGAGCCTGACGATGACCTACTTTCACACTGGTTGCAGCACTATCATCGGCGCAAAGTCGTTTCACGGTCCTGTTCG
>NZ_JAGQEG010000034.1 GCF_018305005.1 Collimonas silvisoli | reverse complement strand
CACCACACGTTTTGGTTTGAACGCATCTCCCAAATCATATGTCAACAGGCCCTAGAATAAGCTTCAAAAATACCAAAACAATAATTCGTCGTCGCTGCCCTGGCGCGCTTTCCATTAGCTCATCTATGTCCAAATCCAGCCAATTCACTTTGCTCCGCCAGCGACGCTTCGCTCCTTTCTTCTGGACCCAGTTTCTTGGCGCATTCAACGACAATGTATTCAAGACCGCCTTGCTGACGATTTTGACCTACGAAGCGTTGAGCTGGACCAGCATGGACGTCAATCTGCTGAACAACCTGATTCCCGGCTTGTTCATCCTGCCGTTTGTGGCGTTCTCGGCGACCGCCGGCCAGTTGGCCGACAAGTTCGAGAAATCACGCCTGGCGCGCTACGTCAAAGTGCTGGAAATCATCATCATGGCGGTCGCCGCCGCAGGCTGGATGACGCATACCTTGTGGCTGCTGATCCTGGCAGTGGTCGGCATGGGTGTCCATTCGACCATCTTCGGGCCGGTCAAGTACGCCTATCTGCCGCAGCAGTTGCGCCAGGATGAACTGGTCGGCGGCAACGGCATCATCGAAATGGGCACCTTCGTCGGCATCTTGCTGGGCGAAGTGCTGGGCGCGGTACTGGTGGTGCACAAGCCGCTGGGCATTGAGCTGGTGGCCGGCGGCACGCTGGCGATTGCAGTGCTCGGCTGGCTGTGCAGCCGCGGCATTCCGTTGACGCCGGCAGCCGAACCCGGACTGAAAATCAACTGGAACCCGATCACCGAAACCGCGCGCAACCTGGGCTTTTCCCGCAAGAACCGCCCGGTGTTCCTGGCCATGCTGGCCAACTCATGGTTCTGGTTTTACGGCGCCATCGTGCTGGCGCAGTTTCCCTTGTACGCAAAAAATTATCTGCATGGCGACCATAGCGTTTTTGTGCTGCTGCTGACGGTATTCTCGCTCGGCGTCGGCGCCGGCTCGTTGTTGTGCGAGCGTTTGTCGGGCCACAAGGTGGAAATCGGGCTGGTGCCGTTTGGCGCGATCGGCCTGTCGGTATTCGGCCTCGATCTGTTCCTGGCCAGCCTGGCTTACACCAATACCGCAGCGGTCGACATGGCAGGCTTCGTGCAGCAGCACGGCAGCTGGCGCATCCTGTTCGACTGCGTGATGATCGGCCTGTTCGGCGGCTTGTATATCGTGCCATTGTTTGCGGTGATCCAGACCCGTTGCGACCGCCGGCATCTGTCGCGCACGATTGCCGGCATGAATATCATGAACGCGCTGTTCATGGTGGTGGCGGCGCTGGTGGCGATGGTGCTGCTGCAAGCCGGGTTTACCATCCCGCAGATTTTCCTGGTCACCGCGACTCTCAATGCGCTGGTCGCGCTGTATATTTTCACGGTGGTGCCGGAATATCTGGTGCGTTTCGTGGCCTGGATACTGATTCACACCATCCATCGGGTCCATACCGTCAACCGCGACCGCATCCCGGACGAGGGCGCCGCGGTGCTGGTCTGCAACCACGTCAGTTATGTCGATGCGATCGTGATCATGGCGGCCAGTCCGCGGCCTATCCGGTTTGTGATGGATCACCGGATTTTTAAAATCCCGGTGCTGGCCTGGCTGTTCAAAACCGCCAAGGCAATTCCGATCGCACCGGCCAAGGAAAATCCGGAGCTGATGGAGCGCGCCTTTGCGCAAATCGCTGCGGCCCTCGAAGACGGCGACCTGGTTTGTATTTTCCCGGAAGGTAAATTGACCAGCACCGGCGAAATGAACGAATTCCGCGGCGGCATCAAGAAAATCGTCGAACGCACGCCGGTGCCGGTGATTCCAATGGCCTTGAGCGGCTTGTGGGGCAGCATGTGGACCCGCAGCGCCGGCAATCCTTTCCATCGCTCGTTCAAGCGCGGGCCGCTATCGGCCTTGCAACTGGCGGTGGGCGAGGCGGTCGCGCCGGCTCAGGCGACACCGGAATATTTGCAGCAGCAAGTGCAGACTTTACGCGGCGCCTGGCAGTAAATCGGACAGCCTGCGACTGCCGCCTGTGCCTGAATGCGTTAATCACAGACTTGATGAAAGAACCGAGAATGAAGAAAAGCTCGCTGGAGGAGGGCAGCATGGCTCGCCGTAGTTTCCTGACCCAAGGCGGCAAGCTGCTGAGCGGCGGCCTGTTGTTAAGCGCGATGCCGATGACCTCGGCGCTGGCGGCGCCGGCCGTGTCCGTACCCTTGATTATCGACACCGATCCCGGCGCTGACGATGTGATCGCCTTGCTGCTGGCCTTGTCCGCGCGCGACAAGCTGGACGTGCGGGCGCTGACCACGGTGGCCGGCAATGTCCAGCTGCGCTACACCTCGCGCAACGCGCGCATGGTGCGGGAATGGGCCGATCGTCCGGATGTGCCGGTATATGCCGGCAGTGCCCGACCGATGCTGAGGACGCCTATTTATGCCGCCGAAGTGCATGGCGCTGAAGGCGTTACCGGCGTCCAGATATTCGAGCCGAAACAGCCGCTGGCCAAAGGCAATGCGGTGCGGTACCTGATCGATACGCTGCTGGCGGCCAAGCCGCAAAGCATGACAATCGTGACGCTGGGGCCGCAAACCAACCTGGCCATGGCGCTGATCGAAAATCCCGAGATCAGGCAGGGTGTCAAGGAAATCGTGATGATGGGCGGCGCTCATTTCAACGGCGGCAATATCACGCCGGCGGCGGAATTCAATGTATTTGCCGATCCGCACGCCAGCGACGTGGTGTTCAAGAGCGGCTTGCCGATCACCGTGATTCCGCTGGATGTAACGCACAAGATGCTGACCAGCCCGGAGCGCATAGAGCGCTTGCGCAAGATCGGCAACCAGGCCGGCAAGATCGCCGCCGACATACTCGACGCCTATGTCGAGCACGACATCAAGCAATACGGCCTGCCCGGCGGCCCGGTGCATGACGCCACCACCATCGGCTATCTGCTGCGGCCGGAGCTGTTCAAGGGGCGGATGGTCAACGTCGAGGTCGATACCCGGGAAGGGCCGACTTTCGGCCAGACCGTGGCCGATTATTATCATTCGAGCAAGCGTCCGGAGAATGCGCGCTGGATTACCGAAGGCGATACCCAGGGCTTTTTCGACTTGCTGACGGCGCAATTGGCAAAGCTGCCTTAAGTCCGCCGGCCGGGCGCAGTTGAATCCTGGAATGGCAGAAAAGCAATGATTGCAGCGCCCGACTTACTATCAAGGCTGCGGCGCTGGTAAAATCACATTTTTCAGCCTCTTTCTCTGGATTATCACCATGCCCGGCAATACCTTCGGCAGTCTGTTTAGCGTCACCAATTTCGGCGAATCCCACGGCCCCGCCATCGGCTGCGTAGTGGATGGCTGCCCGCCGGGCCTGGAGCTGTCCGAAGCCGATATCCAGCCCGACCTGGACCGCCGCAAACCCGGCACTTCGCGCCATGTGACCCAACGGCAGGAGCCGGACACGGTGGAAATCCTGTCCGGCGTCTATGAAGGCAAAACCACCGGCACTCCGATCGCGCTGCTGATCCGCAACCAGGACCAGCGCAGCAAGGATTACGGCAATATTGTCGATACTTTCCGTCCCGGCCACGCCGATTTTACCTACTGGCAAAAATACGGCATCCGCGATCCGCGCGGCGGCGGCCGTTCCTCGGCGCGGTTGACGGCGCCTATCGTCGGCGCTGCCGCCATCGCCAAGAAATGGCTGTTGCAGCAATACGGCACGACTTTCAAGGGCTGCATGAGCCAGCTGGGTGAAATCCCTATCGCTTTCGAATCCTGGGAGCATGTGCCCAACAACCCGTTTTTTGCCGCCAACAGCAGCCAGATCGCCGAACTTGAGGCGTATATGGACGCCTTGCGCAAGGATGGCGATTCCTGCGGCGCGCGCATCGATATCGTCGCTTCCAAGGTGCCGGTCGGCCTGGGCGAGCCTTTGTATGACAAGCTGGACGCCGAAATCGGCTACGCCATGATGGGCATCAACGCCGTCAAAGGCGTGGAAATCGGCGCCGGGTTTGCCTCGGTGGCGCAAAAGGGCTCGCAGCATGGCGATGAAATCACCCGCCACGGCTTCCTGACCAACAATGCCGGCGGCATTCTGGGCGGCATTTCGAGCGGCCAGGACATCACCGTATCGATTGCCATCAAGCCGACTTCGAGTATCCGCACGCCGCGCCAGTCGATCGACAAGCAGGGCAATCCGGCTACGGTGGAAACTTTCGGCCGCCACGATCCATGCGTGGGCATCCGGGCGACGCCGATTGCCGAGGCGATGCTGGCTTTGGTGCTGATGGACCATGCCCTGCGCCATCGCGCCCAATGCGGCGATGTGCGGGTCGCGCCGCTGGTCGATTCCAAGTAATCCCAAAATAAATCCAAGATAAATCCACACTGCGCCGCCGGGCTCCGGCGGCGACCTTCTTTTCTTTCTCCTCGCTTCTGTGGCCCCGTGGCCGATTTGGCCGGCGAGACGACTAATCTTGCGCGGCTATTGCAGGTTTACGTTACGCTAGTCACGAGTGTGCTGAAATCTGAACAATGGACCGCATCCGCCGAGAGGGGACATCATGATCGATACACTATCTAGCGCTGCGCTTGCCGGTGGCTTGTCCTGGGCCAGCGGCATCCGCCTATATATGGCGCTGTTCATCGCCGGCTGGTTCGGCCGCCTCGGCTGGATCGATCTGCCGCAGGCGCTGCAAATACTGGAATCGCCATGGGTGATCGGCGTTACCGGCTTGCTGGCCACCATCGAGTTTCTGGTAGATAAGATTCCCGGGCTCGATTCGGTCTGGGACGCGGTCCATACCTTTATCCGGATTCCGGCCGGCGCGATCCTGGCGGTTGCCGCCATGGGCCACATGGACCCTGCCTGGACCACCGTGGCGGCACTGATAGGCGGCACTTTCGCATTGGGCGCGCACGCCACCAAGGCCGGCAGCCGGGCCATGATCAACACCACGCCGGAACCGTTAAGCAACTGGGCCGCCTCGTTTTCCGAAGATGCAACCGTGCTGGGCGCCTTGTGGGCGGCGTTTTTCCATCCCTGGTTATTGTTTGCATTTCTGCTCCTGTTTTTCCTGTTTGCGATCTGGCTGCTGCCTAAACTTTGGCGCGGCCTGCGATGGGTTTTTCATAGGCTCGCCACATGATATTTATGCAGTCTCTACGCATGACCCGGCGCGATTGGCGCGCAGGCGAATTACGTTTCTTGCTGATCGCTTTAATCGTGGCCGTTGCCTCCTTGTCGGCAGTCGGCTTTTTTGTGGACCGGATGCGCGCCGGCCTGAACCGCGATGCGCATCAGTTGTTAGGCGCCGATTTGCTGATCTCTGCCGATCAGCGCATCACCCCAGCCTGGCGCAGCGAGGCTGAACGGCGGCAACTGACCCTGGCCGATACGGTAGTGTTTCCCAGCATGGCCATCGCCGGCGATGGCGACAGCGCCAGATCCCAGCTGGCCTCCTTGAAAGCTGTCACCGCCGGCTATCCCTTGCGCGGCAGCCTGGTGGTTGCTGATCGGCTGGGTGGAACTGACGAAAGCACCCGCCAGATTCCCGCAGCAGGGACGGTATGGCTGGACCCCAATATGCTGACCGCGCTGAATCTGGCGGTGGGCGATCCGCTCAAGCTCGGCGACCGCACTTTCAAGATCGCCAAAGTGCTGGTGGTCGAACCCGATCGCGGCAGCGGTTTCATCAACTTTGCGCCCCGCGTGATGTTGTCCATGGCCGATCTGGCGTCCACCAACCTGATCCAGGACGGCTCACGCGTTACCTATCGCTTGCTGCTGGCCGGCGCATCGCAGCAAGTGCAGGATTTCCAGAAGTGGGTAGAGAGCGATATCGGCCGCGAAAATCTCAAAGGAGTGCGCATCGAGGGCCTGGAAAACGGCCGTCCTGAAATGCGCGCAACGCTGGATCGCGGCCAGCAATTTTTGTCGCTGGTCGGGCTGTTGTCGGCGCTGCTGGCGGCGGTTGCGGTGGCGATGGCGGCGCGCCGTTTCATGCTGCGTCACCTGGATGCTTGCGCCATGTTGCGCTGCCTGGGTTTGACGCAGAACCAGGTGACGCAATTATATTTACTGGAATTCCTGCTGGTCGGCCTGGCTGGCAGCCTGATTGGGGTAGGGCTGGGTTTCGGTGCGCATTTCATGTTGCTCGATCTGCTGGGTAAATTTGTCGCCCGCGATTTGCCGGGCGCCAGCGTGATGCCGGCCCTGCAGGGCTTGATCACCGGCCTGCTGCTGCTGATCGGCTTCGCCTTGCCGCCTATCCTGCAACTGCGCAATGTGCCGCATAACCGCGTGATCCGGCGCGAACAGGATGCGCCGCAAGCGCTGGTGCTGCTGACCTACCTGCTCGGCACACTGACATTTGTCGGCTTGCTGTTATGGCAGGCGGGCGATGTGAAACTGGGTTTGCTGACGGCGCTCGGGTTTTTGGGCGGCTTCGGTCTGTTCGCCTTGCTGGGCTGGCTGGCGCTGAAAGGTTCGCGTCATGTGCGCAGCTTGTCGCGCCATCCGAGCTGGCGTTTTGCGCTGACCGCGCTGCAGCGGCGGCCGGTGGCAACCATCGTCCAGATCGTCGCCTTGTCGCTGGGTTTGATGGCGTTGCTGCTGTTGACGGTGATCCGCGGCGATCTGATCGGCGCCTGGCGCCAGGCGACGCCGGTCGATGCCCCCAACCGTTTTGTGATCAATATCCAGGACGATCAGCGCGCCGATATTACGCAGCGCTTGCAAGCGATCGGCATCGCCCAGCCGCAGCTGTTCCCCATGATCCGCGGCCGTCTGACCCAGGTCAACGGCAAGCCGATCACCGCCGACACTTATCCCGACGACAGAGCCAAGCGCCTGGTCGACCGCGAGTTCAACCTGTCCACCATGAACCAGCTGCCGCCGCAGAATACGTTGACGGCCGGCCGCTGGCTTGACGATAGCCAGGCCGCCGCCTCGGTGGAAGAGGGCCTGGCCAAGACCTTGAACCTGAAGCTCGGCGACAAGCTGCAGTTCGACATCGCCGGCCAGCTGGTGAGCGCGCCGATCACCAGCTTGCGCAAGCTGGAGTGGGGCTCGATGCGCGTGAATTTCTTCGTCATTCTCAATCCCAGGTTGATGGCCAACATGCCGCAAACCTGGATCACCGCTTTCAATTTGCCGGATGCCCACGCCAATTTCGGTAATGCATTGACACGCGATTTTCCCAATCTGACGGTGGTCGATATCGGCAGCGTCATCAAGCAGATCCAGGGTGTGATCGATCAGGTGGCGGCGGCGGTCGAATTCCTTTTCCTGTTCACCCTGTTATCCGGCGCACTGGTGCTGTATGCGGCCCTGGTCGGCTCGCAAGACGAGCGCACCCGCGAAGCCGGCCTGCTGCGCGCACTGGGCGCCACCCGCAAGCAATTGTCGCAATCGCAATGGATTGAGTTCGGCTTGATCGGCAGTCTCGCCGGTTTCCTGGCAGCCAGCGGCGCTGCGGCAACCGGCTGGGCCCTGGCGCATTATGTTTTCAGCTTTACCTGGACCTTCAGTCCGCTGGTATGGCTGGCCGGGATGGCGATTGGCGCGATTTGCACGTTTGTCGGCGGCTGGGTCGGTTTGCGCCATGTGCTGAATCAACCACCCCTGCAAACCTTGCGTGAGGCCTGATGTCGCGCTCTCCTGCGCCAATTCGGGGATAATGCCGGCTTACGCTATCATTCTTCGCCATGACTACAGAACACACCACCCCCGCCAACGCGCCAGCGGATCAGGCGCAGGCCAGCCTCTACGACATGATAGGCGGCGCCGGCAAGCTGCGCGAACTGGTCGACCGCTTTTACGATCTGATGGATCTGGAACCGCAATTTGCCGTGATCCGGGCCTTGCATCCGACTACGCTCGAAGGGTCGCGCGACAAGTTCTACTGGTTTTTAACCGGCTGGAGCGGCGGCCCCGATTTGTATATAGAACGCTTCGGCCATCCGCGCTTGCGCGCCCGCCATCTGCCGTATGCAATTGCAACGCCGGAGCGCGACCAGTGGCTGCGCTGCATGGCGCTGGCGATGCAGGATGTCGGCATGGAAGAACGGCTGCAGGAGCATTTGCTGACTTCTTTCTTCCAGACTGCCGACTGGATGCGTAACAAGGCCGACGTCCAGCCGTGATTTTGCAGTAATCCGCAGTTTCAATTTATTTAAGAACACATGACATCATCAGAATTGCTCATCTTGCTCGTCGTTGCCGCCGTCATCATCGTGCTGCAGATTATTGCCATCATGCGTAGTTCGCGAGGCGTAGATCCGGCGCAGCAGCTGACGCAATTGCAAAACGATCTGCAACGCCATCAACAGGATATCGGCGAGCGCCAGCAGCGTGAATTGCGCAGCGAGGTGCAAACCAGTGCACAAGGCATGCGGCAGGAACTGGGCAGCAATTTCGGCCAGCTGCAGCAAACCCTGGCGGCGCAGATGACCAGTGTCGCCACTTTGCAAAACAACCAGATCGATACTTTTGCCCAGCAACTGGTCAAGCTCAACGAAACCAACGCCCAGCAACTCGACAGCATGCGGCTGGCGATGAACCAGCAGGCGCAGACCAACCGCGAAGAACAGGCGCAGTCGCTGAAACGCTTCGGCGATACCCTGAACCAGTCGCTGGCGGCACTCACCGAATCGAATGCGCAACGGATGGCCGAGGTGCGCGCCACGCTGGAAGCCAAGATCACGGATCTGCAAAACGACAACGGTTTGCGTCTGGAAGAAATGCGCAAGACGGTGGATGAGAAACTGCACGCGACACTCGAACAGCGTCTGGGCGAATCGTTCAAGATCGTTTCCGACCGCCTGGAAAAAGTCCATCAGGGCTTGGGCGAGATGCAGCAGCTGGCGATCGGCGTCGGCGATCTGAAGCGGGTGCTGACCAACGTCAAGACCCGCGGCACCTGGGGCGAAGTGCAGCTTGAAATGTTGCTGGAGCAGGTGCTGACGCCGGAGCAATACGCCAAGAATGTGGAAACCGTTCCTGGCAGCGGCGAGCGGGTCGAGTTCGCCATCAAGCTGCCCGGTAACGATGACGGCAATACGCCGGTATGGATGCCGATCGACGCCAAGTTCCCGAAGGAGCAATACGAACGCCTGGCCGAAGCCGCCGACCGCGCCGACGCCGAAGGCGTGGCGCTGGCTTCGCGTGAACTGGAGCGTGCGGTGCGCGGCGAAGCCAAGACGATTGCCGAGAAATATCTGTCGCCGCCGCTGACCACCGATTTCGCCATCCTGTTCTTGCCGACCGAAGGTTTGTATGCCGAAGTCATGCGCCGTCCTGGCCTGGCTGATGAATTGCAACGGGTGCACCGGATCAGCATCGCCGGGCCATCCACATTGTCGGCCTTGCTGAACAGCCTGCAAATGGGGTTCCGCACGCTGGCGCTGGAGAAGCGCTCTTCGGAAGTGTGGCAAGTGCTGGGTGCGGTGAAAACCGAATTCGGCAAATTCGGCGATGTGCTGGCGGCCACCAAATTGACCTTGGAACGGGCCGCCAAGAATATCGATCAGGCCGAAGTGCGCAGCCGCCAGATGGCGCGCAAGTTGAAATCGGTAGAGGCCTTGCCGAGCGAGGCTGCGCAGCGCCTGCTTGGCAAAGAGCCCGAGCCGGAGCTGGCGCCCGACGACGAAGCTTGAGCGCGGACCGCGCTATACCCTAGTCCGCGGACAATTCCTCCAAGGCCATGCCGCGCGTTTCAATCCCCAGGAAAAACACCAGCGCAGCGGCCATCACGAAACATAAGGCGCCGACCGTAAACACTCCGCCCTGGCCCCAGCTCGGCAATACCACGCCGACAATATAAGGCCCCAGCAAGGAGCCGACGCGGCCGATAGCGGAAGCGAAGCCGGAACCGGTGGCACGCACGCCGGTGGCATACAGTTCCGGCGTGTAGGTGTAGAGCACGGCCCACATGCCAAACAGGAAGAACTGCATGCACAGGCCGCTCGCGATCAAGGCATTTTCATGGCCGCTCATCGCGCTTTTTCCATACAGGTAAGCCATCAGCGCGCCGCCCAGGAGCGCTGCTATGCAAGTTGGCTTGCGTCCCCATTTTTCGACCAGCCAGGCAGCAGTCAAAAAACCAGGGATGCCGCCCAGGGAAATCAGAACGGTGTACAGCACCGATTTGGTTACCGCAAAACCGGCTTGCTGCAATAGGGTGCCTAGCCAGGTGGTCAAGCCGTAGAATCCCAGCAGTGCAAAGAACCACAAGCCCCAGATCATGACGGTCCGGCTGCGATGCAGCGGCGACCACAGGGCCATGAAGGAGTTGCTGCGCGCCGCGAGCGGAGCCAGAGACAAGGACCACAGCGGCTCGGGCAGGGTGTCCAGCTTAAGGCTGCGCATCACCTTGCTTTCGAATTTGTGCAATACCGCTTCCGCTTCCTGCTGGCGTCCGGCATGTTCCAGCCAGCGCGGCGATTCCGGAATGTAGCGGCGCACTACCAGCAAGAACAAAGCCGGTACCGCCAGTACCGCAAACACCGTGCGCCAGTTGTAAGAGGACAGCACAAAGTAAGAAACCAGCCCGGCGCAGATAAAGCCCAGCGGCCAGAAACCATCCATCAGCGCCACATATCTGCCGCGCGCTTTGGCCGGAATGAATTCCGACATCAGGGTTTGCGCCACCGGGAACTCCATCCCCATGCCCACCCCTAGCAGGAAGCGATACAAGCCGAGCGTGGTGACATCCGGCGCCGTCGAGCACAAGTAGCTGGATATGCCCCAGATAATCATGCTGACCTGGAATACCGATTTGCGGCCGAAGCGGTCGGCCAGCATGCCCGACATCGCCGCTCCCAGCACCATGCCGACAAAACTCATGCTCGCCAGTGCGCCCGCGGCCTGGGTAGACAGGCCGAATTCGGTTTTGATCGACCCCAGCACAAAGGTCATCATGCCCAGGTCTATCGAATCAAAGAAAAATGCCAGCGCGATGATGAAAAAAATCATCCTGTGATAGCCGCTTACCGGCAAACGTTCAAGCCGCGCTGCCGCTTGTGAACCGCGGGTTGCATCAAATGTTGTATCGAGTGGCCTTGCCGTTCCGTCCATATTGTTCTCCCCGGTGAAGAATATCCTCCCTTGATTCTGTTGCAATCGGGCTGGCGGGGGGCTGCATGGAACGACATTTACGAGCACATATGCGTCGGAAAATATGAAAAATAAGCAAGAGCGGGGAGTCCAGAGCTTGTCGTCAAGCCATGCAAGGCATCGCGAACGGCGGTTTGCCGGCCTGCAGGATCACCTCGACGTCGATCCCAAGGCAAGTCCTGACCACATGCGGCGTCATGCTCAACGTGGGTGTGTCCTGCACCAGCAACGTACCGTCCGCCAGCCAGGCCAGTTGATCGGCATAACGCGCCGCCAGGTTGGGATCGTGCATGATCGCCAGTACGCCGATATTCCATTCTTTGGTCAACCGCCGCAGGGTGCCGAGCAGATGATGCTGATGCGCCAGATCCAGGGCTGCGGTTGGTTCATCGAGCAGCAGATAACGTGCGCCAGGCAGCGACCCGCCGTTGACATGTTGCGGCCGCAATTGCGCCAGCACCCGGGCGAATTGCACCCTTGCCAGTTCGCCGCCGGAGAGCGTGGTGACATCGCGCTCTGCCAACGCAACGGCGCCGGCCAGAGCCAGCGCTTCCATCGCGATCAGGCGATCGTTAAGAGTGCGGCCGCCGCTGTGCGGGTAACGGCCCAGCAAGGCGATTTCCATGGCCGTGAATGGAAAGGAAAACTGCACGCTTTGCGGCAGCACCGCACGCATGCGCGCCAGTTGCTGCGGTGTCAGGCGGACCAGGGGCGTGTCATTGATGGCAATGTCGCCGCCCAGTTGCGCTCCGCTGTTTTGCAGCTTGCCATGGAATTCACCGGACATAGTTTTTAGCAAGCTGCTTTTGCCGGCGCCGTTACGGCCCAGCAAGGCGACAATCTGGCCGGGCTGAATCCGCAAATTCAAGTTGCGCAAGATGGTTTTGCTGCCGCGTCGCAAGGAAAGATCGGTTGCCGTTAACATAGTTGCTTTCCAGATGGTTTAAACATACTGTTATAAGCCCAGCTGGCCGCGTCGCCGCCATAACAGCACGATGAAGAACGGGCCGCCTAGCAGCGCGGTTAGAATTCCCAGTGGCATCTCGGCCGGCGCCGTCACGGTGCGAGCAACCAGATCCGCCGCCAGTGTCAGCACCGCGCCGAACAGCATGGCGCCGGGCAGCACCAGACGTTGGTCGGGACCGCAGGCCAGGCGGATGCAATGCGGCGCCACCAGCCCGATGAAACCGATGGTGCCGGTGCAAGCCACTAGGCCGCCTACGCACAGGGAGCTGGCGATCAGCACTTGGCGTTTGATGCGTTGGACTGGGACGCCAAGGTGCTGCGCTTCCGCTTCGCCCAGCAACATTGCATTGAGGGCGGCTGAGTTACGCGCCAGCGCTGCCGCGCACAGCAGGACTACCGGCGCCGCTACCGCTAGCAAAGACCAGTGGGCGCTGGCCAGGCTGCCGAGATTCCAGAAAGTCAGGGTACGCAGTTGGGCGTCGCCGGCGACATAGCTGAGTAAGCCGATGCCTGCCATCGACATGGCGTTGAAAGCGATCCCTGCCAGCAGCAGTATCGGCAGCGCCAGCCGGCCGCGCGCCGCACCTATGCGGTACACCAGCATAGCGACCGCAAGTGCGCCGCCAAAGGCCGCCAGCATTGGCGCATAGATGCCTGCCAGCTGCAGCGCCGCCGGCCACAATGCGGTGCCGAGCACGATGGTGGTCGCGGCGCCGAGGGCAGCGCCGCTGGAGACGCCGATCAGGCCTGGATCAGCCAGGGGATTGCGAAACAAAGCTTGCAGGGCGCTGCCGGCGGCGCCGAAACCGCAGCCCACCAGAACTGCCAGCAACACGCGCGGCATGCGGATATCGATCAGCACCGCGCGCGCCTGCGTCTGCGCAGCTGAGAGCTCGGCGCCGGGCCATAGCAACAGCGGGATCTGCCACGGATCAATGCGGTACGCGCCTAGTCCTGCGCAAAGCAGTATGGTCGCCAGCAACAGCAATACCAGCCCGACCAGAACTGCACGCTGGCGATGCTGGCGCGCTAACGCCAGCGGCGACTCTGTCATGCTATGCGGCTGTGCCTGGGGAGCTGCGGAATAAGAAGAAGACATACGATCAGTTCACCAGATGATCTGAGAGACGGCGTAAGGCCAGCGGCAGGCGTGGCCCGAAGCCGAGCAGCAACAAGCTGTCCATATCGGCTATCACGCGCCGGTTGCGCACTGCGGGTGTAAGTGCAAGACCTGGTAACTTGAGCAATTGATCCATGCCGCCCATGGCAGCTAGTCCTTCGCTGGTGATCATCAACACATCGGGCGCCGCCGCGATGGCGCTTTCTGCAGTAAGAGGCTTATAGCCTTTGAAGCCGTCCTTGCCTCCTAATGCGTTGGTTGCGCCGGCATAGCGGATCATGGCGTCAGCAGCGGTCTCGCGTCCGGCCACCATCGCCTGCGTGCCGCTATTGCTGAGGATGAACAGCACGCGCGGCGCGGGCTTGCTTGTCGGTTGCTGACGCCTGTTCTGCACCGTGTTTAGAGCAGCCTGCCATTCACTATCGAAGCGTTGCAGCAAGCCGGCGCCGCGTTGCGGAACTCCGAGCGCCGCGGCGGTTCCGCGAATCTTGTCGCGTACCGATTGCACATCATGCTGCTCACCCAGTGTAATGACGGCGACGCCAGCCGCCGCGATTTGTTGCAACGCAGTTGGCGGACCGGCTTCAGCTGAGGCTAGCAGCAAATCCGGATGCAGCGATAGCACGCCCTCTGCCGATAATGAGCGCTGGTAGCCCATCTTGGGCAAGGCCAGCGCTGCGGCCGGATAGGTGCTGGTGGTGTCGGCGCCGATCAGGACTGCGTCGGCGTCCAGCGCATACACCACCTCGGTGATTGCGCCGCCGGCCACCACCACGCGGCGTGGCTGCGTTGCCGATGCGTCCAGAGCGGGCAGGGCGCTCAACAGCAGGCCGGCTGCGCCGCCGCTCAACAGCAAGCGCCGTTGTCTATCGATGTGCGGTTTCACGCTTGCGCCTCCGCCAGACTGGCTGCCAGCGGCAAGTCCAGGACCGCTGCGCGCCATGCGGCCAGCTCGGGCTGGCCCGGTTTGCGAACACCGAACAGCATCGCGATGGTGTTGCCTTCATGGTCGAACAGTTCGAGCGAAGTGATTGCGCCGTCGCTGGTCGGTTTGCTTACCACCCAGCTGGAAGCAATCAGGTCTTCCCGCAAATGCAGGTTGAAGCCTGGGTCCAATATGTTCAGCCAAGGACCCATCACCTTGATGTTGCTCACCGCACCGGAATGAATCTGGATCATGCCGCGGTTGCCGACGAAAACCATGATAGGCAAGGCGCTGGCGGCCGCCTGTTCCAGGATGGTGCGAGTAGCGCTGTTGTCGACCTGGCGCACGAATTGCGGCGGCGCCAGCCGCAGCGCCTGGGTCCGGCTCACACCGAAATCGCGCAGCAGGCCGAAGAACTGATGGGTATCGCTCATGCCTTTCCAGGCAGCGCGGAAGCCGTCGCCGTCGATCTCGGAATCAGGCGTGTCGATGGCTGCCGGCGGCATCGGCTCCACTGTCAAGCCGGGCTGCTGATCCGGATCGCGCCAGCGCGCAACCAGCGCATCGAAGGCATCGTGATTGCTGTGCTCGCGCAAGAACACCTTGTGTACGGCCGCGCCGTGCAAGTCGTAGAACTGCAGGCTTTTTTGCAGCGTCTTTTCAGGGCCGCGCACAACTTCTTCAATCACCGCGCAAGCGAAGCGCCATTGTTTGTAGAAAATCCGCAAATCGATGGCTTCGCCCAGCGCCAGCCCGACCTGATCGTTATGGCTCATTTTTTGATAGACGCCGTCTTTTTCATGCACCGCGCTGTCGTTGCGGGTCAGCGCCATGACCGGGCCGAGCAGCGGCACCTCTTCAAACAGTTCGACAAAGCGCGGTAATAACCTGATTGCCTCGGCGCCTACGCAGGCAGCGAGAGCCTCGCCCTCAGGGACGCCGACCGCGGCGGCGGCATCGCGATTGCGCAGCTTCTGCTCGCGTTTGGCATTTAAAAAGTCCGCGCGCAGTTGTTGCTGGCTGCGTTGTTTGTCATGGCTGGTGATAGACATTGTTTTCTCCTGGTGCGGGAAATGAGAGTGGTGCTGGGATTAATACTGAAATTAATATTGAAACTTCAAGCCGACATTAAAGCTGCGGCCGGGGGCGGTATAAGCATCTTTGACGGTCGAGCTGTCAGCCAGGCCGCGCACGTCCGACCAGTTCCAGTACTGGCGATTGAACAGGTTGCGGATGCCGGCAAACAGCGCGACGTTCTTGCTGATGTTGTAGCCGCCGCGCAGATCCATGACGAAGGCGGCCGGCGGTGCGAAGTCGGTCTGCTTGCTCATGTCGCTGCGGCGTTTGGCGCTTTGGTAGATGAAATCGGTTTGTCCGTACCAGCGTTCGCTGGGTTCGTAGCGCAAGCCGAATACCGCCATGAAGGGATTGACGGTATCTAGCGGCTTGCTGCTGCCGTCGGCGCCTTCGGTATGGCCCTTGGTATACGCCATGCCGGCCTTGAAACCAAGGCCATTGGCCAGTTGCCAGTCGATTCTGGCCTCGGCGCCGCTGATGCGGGCGCGGGCGCGATTGACGTATTGATAAATGGACGGATCGACAAACGGCCGGCCGCTGCCGCTGACTATTTCTTGCGAAATGAAGTTGCTGTAGCGGCCGGTGAACACCGCCATGCTATAGCGCAAGGTGTCGTTGCTGCCGCCCAGTTTGCCGCGCAAACCGAGTTCAAAGGTGTTGCTGGTTTCCGGTTTCAGATCTGGATTGCCGATGGTCGCGTAGCCGTAGATCGGATTGCCGAAACTATTGTTGACCTGGTCCGGCGTCGGCGTGCGGAAGCCGCGTGCGTACTGGACGTAGGGCAGCAGCGCCGGGTTGATTTCGTACATCAGGGCCAGCCGTGGCGATACCGCGTTGCCGCTGGATTTGGTGGCCTTGCCGGTAAAAGACGGATCATTCTGGTCCGGCGTCAAGCGATAACCGTCGAAGCGCAAGCCGGGCGTGACGCTGAGCGCACCGTTTTGCGACAGGCGGATTTCATCCTGGATGAAAGCGCCGAACAATGAGTAATCGGTATTCGGGAAAGCCTTGTTAGGGAACGGCGATTCGCCGACGCCGGGAACGGTGCCGTCGCGCAGTCCGCTGATGCGCGCTGTGCTGAGGTCGAAGCCGTACACCAGCTTGTGCTGCAGGCTGCCGCTGGCGAAGCCGCTTTCCGCCTGCGCCGAGCCGCCGTAAGTGCGCTCCTGGTAAGTGTTGTCGCGGGTGCGATCAACCGCCGGGAATCGATCCTCAAAGGAGAACTGGTGATTCTTGGCGTCCTGGTAGTAGATCTGCGCGTGGGCGTTCTGGAAATAAGGATTGCCGCCATCCTTGAAGTCGTAGGCCAGGCTGTAGCGATTGCGCTCCAGTTTGTCGTTGGCGCGCAGGGCGAGGGTGCTGGCGGTGACGGCTGACAGCACGTTGGAGTCGGTTTTTTGTTCCTGATGGTTGATCGCGGCGGTGAAAGTGTCTTGTGCGCTGGCCTTGAACACCAGCTTGCCGAGCAGCGCATTGCCATGCACGTTTTGCGGATTGGCGGTATCGCGGTTGGGGCCGAGGATATTGCGTGTGCCCTTGGTGTCGACCTCATGGCCATCGCGCTTGTTAGCAATCAGCAAGCCTTCGAAACGCTCACCGCCAAAGGCGGCGACGGCGGTGGTCGAGGTGCTGCCATCGGTCGAATCGTAAGTGGGCTTGATCGAGAAATAAGTCGGTTTGTTGAAAATCTTCAGGAAATCGGAGGGATCCTTGGTGATGAAATTGACCGCGCCGGTCAAGCCGTCGCTGCCATACATGGCCGACGCCGGCCCGCGCAGGATTTCCACCCGCTTGTACATATCCATCTGCACATAGTCGCCGCGGCCCGCTTCCAGCGGCCCGAACGAAAACGCGCTGGGCAGGCGGATGCCGTCTTCCATCAACAAGATCCGGTTGCCTTCCAACCCACGGATATTAATGCCCTCGTTGCCGCCGCGGCCGCCGGCAGCGGCGGCCGACGATGGCCGGTAAGGTCCGCGCCGCACGGTCACGCCCGGCTCGTAGCGCAGCAAGTCCTTGACGTCTCGCGGCTGCTGCTCTTCGATAGTCTCGGCATTGATGACCGAAATGCTGCTTGGCGTCTGCGCCACTGCGGTCTCGCTGCGGGTGGCTGTCACCGATATTTCATCGAATGTGCGGTTGGTGGCGTAGTTGCTGCTTGCCAGTTGCGTCTGGTTGCCGCTGACCTGCGCCAAGACCGGCATCGAGGCCACGGCGAAAGTGGCGAAGGTGGCGGAAATGGCAAGGTTCGCGGCCGTGGGCAATCCCGGTAGCGAAAAGCGGATCGAATATAAATTGTACAAAAGCGTACTCCAAGGTCAATAAAAACTGCTTATTGGCTGGCGACGCGGAACTGGCGGCTGGCTGGAAAGGTGGATGCTTTGTGGGCGGGCGAGGTGATGCTGAGGTATCGCCGAGGGCTTATTATAAATGAGAATAATTATTATTTACAATGGCGGGATTAATAAGCATTGTCCGCATGCTTGTCGGCAAGATGGGAGGGGGACTATCGAGGGCATTCCAGTGATTTTGCGGCAACCGTGCCGAGTGCGATTGCCCCGCTTGGTCGTCAGGAACATGCTGCGGGATAAATCATTTTTTACCACGATTCGTGCTCTTGCCGGCGGGAACAAGCGGCCTGCCAGTTACAACTGGTAGCAACTAAGCATGATGGGAAATAGTGAAGCGATAAGCTCTTGCCTATACTACGGATATATAGCAATGGCAGGCGTGTGGTGTTGAATATCTGCGCATTTGCTTGCGAAAAATAGAAAAATAGAAAAATCGGGGTTCACCGAAGTTCGTTGAACGGAACAGAAAGGAAGGAGCTTGTTATGCGTATGCTCATGTTTTTGGCTGCGATCACTCTGCTGGCCGGTTGTGCGACAGATGCCGAACGTGCCGCACAGGCGCAGCGCGATGTTGACCAGATGATGCGGATTTATGGCCCGGCTTGTCAGAAGCTTGGCTATAAAAGCGATTCCAACGAGTGGCGAGGCTGTGTGCTGCGGCTGGATACAAAAGACAACACCGAACGTTACCCGACGACGACAACTTGCTTTGGCCATCCTGGTTTATTCCAATGCTCGACATTCTGAAGCCAGCGTCTTGTCATAGCTAGAGCCGGATTTTTTGCAGGGCATCAAGCCGTGAGTTGATGTCCTGCTTTAACGTGGCGGCTCTGCATCTATCCTTGATTTTGCTCGCAGCTTCGCAGAGCCAAGCCCTAAGCCGCTGCATCGTGACAGCAAACGCAGAGCTTGTTGCCGTCGGCGTCGCGGAAGTAGGCGCCGTAATAATTTGGATGGTATTCCAGGCGCAAGCCAGGCGGCCCTTCGCACAGTCCGCCGTTGCTCAAAGCGGCAGCATAGGCGTTGTCGACGGCAGTCCTGGTCGGGGCCAGCAGGGCGATCATCTGGCCGTTGCCGGCAACTGCGGTTTCACCATTGTAGGGTGCGCCGATGATGAACAGAGGACGGGCCTTGCCGCTCGTCATCCAGGCCGCCCATGGTTTGTCTGCATCGCAGAATTTGAGCTGCAGATCCAGTTTTTCCATGATGGCGGAATAGAAACCGAATGCGCGCTGAAAATCGGTGACGCCGACAAAGACATGAGAGATCATGGGTTTTCCTTTTCGATATGGGGGAGAAAGACGTGAACGATCAATACAATCTGCAACGCTTCGTGGCTGCGCAACAGCCGATCTTCGATATCGTACGCGAAGAACTGAGCCAGGGCCGCAAACGCAGTCATTGGATGTGGTTCATTTTTCCTCAGATCGAGGGACTGGGCCACAGCGGCATGGCGCACAAGTATGCCATCTCCTCGCTGGCGGAAGCCAGGGCGTATCTGGAGCATCCGCTGCTTGGGCCGCGGCTGCGAGAGTGCAGCCGGCTGGTTGCTGCCGTGGATGAGCGTTCGATAGAAGAGATTTTCGGTTACCCGGACTATATGAAATTTCAATCGTCGATGACCTTGTTCGCCCAGGCTGCGCTCGACAATCAAATATTCAACCAGTGCTTGCAAAAATACTTTGACGGAGAACCTGATGCGTCCACGCTTTCCCGCTTGTGATCATCTGGCTCGACACGCGCGACCTGAGATTGCAGGTTTAGACCAGGCCGTCAAACAGAATCACTTCAACCGCGTCGCCGCTGGCCACATCGCCTTGTTCATGCGCCAGCACGATCATGCAATTGGCTTCCGCCATCGAGCGCAAGATGCCCGAGCCTTGCGCTGCGGTCGGGCGTACGCTCCACTGGCCATCGTTCATGCTGAGAATGCCGCGTTGATATTCGGTGCGGCCCGGCCGTTTGCGGATGCCGACGGCTGCGGTAGCGCGCATCAGCGGCAATGGCGCGGCTTGCGCGCCCATCATTTGCAGCAGGGCCTCGCGCGCGAAAAAATAAAACGACACCATGACCGCCACCGGATTGCCGGGCAGGCCGAAGAACAGTGCCTGTTTGCCGCCCGACGTAATGCTGCCGAATGCCAGCGGGCGGCCGGGGCGCATGCCGATTTTCCAGAAGGCGACGTCGCCTAGCTGCGCCATCATCTGTTTGGTGTGATCGGCGTCGCCGACCGAGACGCCGCCGGAGGTGATGATGGCGTCGGCATTTTCGCAGGCGCTGCGGAAAGCGTTTTCCAGCGCTTGCGGATCGTCGCCGACTACGCCCATGTCGATGATGTCGCAACCTAACCGTTGCAACATGCCGTACAAGGTGTAGCGATTGGAATCGTAGACGCAGCCGGGATCCAGCGCTTCGCCGACCGAGCGCAGTTCATCGCCGGTCGAGAAAAATGCTACGCGCAGCCGGCGCCTTACCGGGATTTCGGCGATGCCCAGCGAGGCCAGCAGACCGAGATCGGCAGGACGCAGGATGCGGCCCTGGCTGATGGCCGCTGTGCCGGCTTGCAAGTCTTCGCCTGCGAGGCGGCGATTGGCGCCTGGCTTGACGGCTGCCGCCGGGATGGTGATGAAAGCGGCCTGGCTGCCGGCTGGGATGCTTACAAATTCCTGCGGGATCACGGTATCGGCTCCGTCCGGCATCAGGGCGCCGGTCATGATCCGGATCGCCTGGCCGCTGGCGAGCGCTCCCTGGTAGGCGCGGCCGGCGTGGGCGGTGCCGGCGACGGTCAGCACGGTGTCTGCATCGTGGCGCAGATCGGCGGAGTTGAAGGCATAACCGTCCATGGCCGAGTTGTCATGCGCTGGGACGTCGATCGGCGAGATGATGTCGCTGGCCAGCACCCGGTCGAGGGCGCTGCGCAGCGCAACTTTTTCAATCGCATTGACCGGCGTGATGCAGGCGCTAATGATGGCCTGCGCCTGCTTGACCGGCATCGCATGCGGATCGTAGTCCGACATGCAACTGGTCAGCGCGGACAAGGACGGCTGGGCTGGACGGGCATTCGAATTGGTTATTTCACTCATTGCACGCATCGCATTATCGTTGTTGTAGCTGTTCTCGGGTATTGATGTTACGGAAGGCGTCGGCATCGGTAAACAAGGTTTCGCAGTAATTCAGGCGGCGATACCATGTCTCCATCTTACGTCCGCCACCTTGCAGGTAGTCATTGAGATTGGTCAATAAACCGGTTTTCAGCAGCATGAATACCGGTTGCGGCCGGATTGTCTGATAGTGGTCTTCGCTAGTGCTGGCCACCGCCAGGTCGGTATCTGCGCTGACCAATGCTTGTGCCAGGTGTTGCACCAGATCGTGCGGCAGATAGGGGGAATCGCAGGGCGCGGTGACCAGGTAGGGGCTGGTGCAATGCTGCAGGCCGGCCTGCAAGCCTGCCAGCGGGCCGGCAAAATCGGCTTGCTCATCTGCCCAGACCGGATGCCCGAACGCCGCGTAGCTGTCCTGATTGCGGTTGGCGTTGATGATCAAACTGCTGACCTGCGGCGCCAGGCGCGCGATGACATGCGCCACCATCGGTTTATCGCCGAGCAGAACCAGGCCCTTGTCGGCACCATCCATGCGCGTGCCGCGGCCGCCTGCCAGTATCAAGCCGGTGATATTTAGCGCAGTGGGAGCGGGGTGGGTTTGCATGGCGTGGCTCATGTGCAATTTTCTCAACCGCCTATGTAGGACATTTCCACTTTCTTCCTGGCTGGTGTCAAACCTTCGGTATTTTGCGTCCGCAATTCAGAGTAACGATCATCGCGCGCGCGCCACAGCTGGCCGATCACGCTGGAGATTTCGCGGTCGCTGCATTCGCTGCGCAGCAGGGCGCGCAGATCGTGGCCGGCGCTGGCGAACAGGCAGGTGTAGAGCTTGCCTTCGGTCGACAGGCGGGCGCGCGAACAGTCGTGGCAAAAGGCCTGGGTGACGCTGGAGATCAGGCCGATTTCGCCGACGCCGTCGGCATAGCGCCAGCGCTGTGCGGTTTCGCCCAGGTAGTTGGCGGCTAGCGGCTGCATCGGCAGTTCCGAAAGAATCCGTTGCGCGACTTCGGCAGAGGGCACCACTTCATCCATCTTCCAGCCGTTGGAGGCGCCCACGTCCATGTACTCGATAAAGCGCAGGATATAGGGCGTGTTCTTGAAGTGGCGCGCCATCGGCAGGATTTCCTGATCGTTGACGCCGCGCTTGACGACCATGTTGACCTTGATCGGGCCGAGCCCGACCTGATGCGCAACCTCCATTCCATGCAATACCTCGGCCACCGGGAAATCGGCGTCGTTCATGCGCTGGAAGATGTTTTCATCGAGTGCGTCGAGCGAGACGGTGACGCGTTTCAGGCCGGCGTCTTTCAGCGCCTGGGCTTTTTTCGCCAACAGCGAACCGTTGGTGGTCAGGGTCAGGTCGAGCTCTTTGCCGTCCGGCGTTTTCAGGGCGCTGAGCATGGCGATCAATGTTTCGATGTGCTTGCGCAGCAAGGGCTCGCCACCGGTCAGGCGGATTTTATGGACGCCGTGGGCGACGAATAAACCGGCCAGGCGGGTAATTTCTTCAAATGACAGCAAAGCGGTGTGCGGCAAAAATGCATAATCCTTGTCGAACACCGCGCGCGGCATGCAGTAGATGCAACGGAAATTGCAGCGGTCGGTGACCGAGATGCGCAAGTCGTGCAGCGGCCGGCCCAGCTCATCGGCGATCAGGCCGGTCGGCGTTTCCAGGATGGAGGGCAGGGTCGGTGGCAAGGACGGCGGCAAAAAACTGCGGCTATCGATCAGCGGGATGACTTTTCTAGTCATGGTGTGTGTCTGGGAAAATGTGCAATGCCTTGCATCTGTATATATGGCAACTAAGAGGTGACAACTACGGGGTAACAACTCTTAGAAGATACCATGAGCGTCATTTTTTAGCTCAAGAAGTCTGCTGAAGCGCAGCAAGCGCGGCAGTTCTCGCAATTCTGAACATATCGTCCGCGCCAGACGTGACAAAGGGAGTCTGGGACTCCCTTTGTTGTATTGCTTTCAACTACTACGCCACTCAGTGGCTGCGCCCAGCTTACTGTCTTATTGTTGCGAGCGCTGGGTTTCGACTTGCACCAGCGGTTCGCTGGATTGCGCCGGCAAAGGCTTGCGTTCGCGCGGTACACGTGGCGCCGCGACGATGTTGGCGGTTGCTTCCTGTGCTGCGCGCAGTTTGCTTGGGTCGGTCGCTGCCAGGGTCAAGCCTGCTGCCGCCAGCACGCTTTGCAGATCTTCCACCTTTGGCGATGCGCTTGGCACGGCGGTCTTGATCACTGCTGGCGTTTCTACCGCCGGTGCAACTTCCCGCACAGTTGCCGGAGCTACCGTTTCAGCAACCACTGGCGCTGCTGTAATCAACGGCGCTGGCGCTGCGATTTGCGGCTCTGCTGCCGGTTGGCTGGCAGCGATAGCGGCTACTTCAGGCAACACCAGTTGAGCCGGTGCGGCTGCTGCCGGGATGGCGGCTGGGGCTGGTACTACAGGCTCGGCAACAACCGGTGCGGCTACTGGCGCTGTAACTACCGGTGCTGTAACTACCGGCGCCGGGGCCGATACCGGCGTCACTTCGACTGCGACCGCAGCGGCTTCAGCTTGCGGTGCAACTTGCTGTGGCGCCAACGGCGCCGCGATCGCGTTCGACAGCACGGTCGGCGCCGGCGTTGCTTCAACTGCCGGAGCGGCTGCTTCTTGCTCCACTGGAACTGCTGAAGCCATCATCGGTACGCTGCCGCTGACCGGGCTGGCGGGTTCTGCTTGAACCGGAGCGCTGACTGGTGTTGCTTCCGGAGCAACTGCATCGCTGCCGACCGCTGCCACATCTGCTGCTGCAGTGGTTTCACCTGCTTCGCTGTCGTCACTTGTACCTTCGGTTGTGCCTTCGGCGCCGTCACGGTCGCGACGATTACGGTTACGGCCACCGCGGCGACGGCGACGACGTGGTTCTTCGTCTTGCTCACCGGCTTTGGTTTCGACTCGTCCGCTATCGATTTGCGCCGGTTCTGCAGCTTCGGCAACGCTGGCTACAGCGACGCCGGCAGCAGCTACTACGCCGCCCTTGAGCAAGGTTTCATCGACTTTGACTTCGCTCAGGTTTTCCTTGCGCTCTTCGCGCGGCGGACGCGGTGGGCGTTCGCTGCGTTCGCGCCGGCCTTCATTGCGGCTCTCCGATTTATTCTCGACGGCTTCGCGTGGTTCTCTCTGCTCTTTAGGCTCGCGCGGAGGACGTGGCGGACGCGCTTGCTGGGTCTTGGCTTCTACTGCTTCAACCAGCGGTTTCTTGGCGTTGTCTTCGCGTCCTTCCTGAGCGCTGCCATCGCGATTGCGGCCGCCGCGGTTACGACCGCGCTGACCACGATTGTTGCGGTCGCCACGGTCGCCGCGTTGCTGCGGACCCTTGGCTTCTGCCGTAGCGGCAGGGGCAGCCGCCGGAGCAGCCGGTTTGCTGAAGAAGAAGCCGAAGATCTTGCTGAGGAAACCCGCTTCTGCCGGGCTGGTAGCAGCAACCGCTGCCGGACGTGCTTCGACCGGCTTGCGCTCGACGATAGGCGCCGGCTGGTCTGGCGTAATACCCTTGACCACGGCTTCCTGGCGCGGTTTGCCTTCTTCCTTCTGGGTCTTGCTGTAACCGATGTCGGTATCGGCTTGCTCTGCCATGGCATAGCTGGCCTGGGTTTCTTCCAGGCGCGGATCGTCGTGCTTCAGGCGTTCCAGCTTGTAGTGCGGGGTTTCCAGATGCTTGTTCGGGATCAGGATGATGCCGACCCGGTGACGGGTTTCGATCTTCAGGATCTCGCCACGCTTTTCGTTGAGCAGGAAAGCGGCGACGTCGACTGGCGCCTGGACGTGGATCGCCGCCGAGTTCTCTTTCATCGCCTCTTCCTGGATGATGCGCAGGACTTGCAGGGCGGACGATTCGGTATCGCGGATATGGCCGGTGCCGTTGCAACGCGGGCAAGTCACATGGCTGCCTTCCGACAGCGACGGACGCAGGCGCTGGCGCGACAATTCCATCAGGCCGAAACGCGAGATCTTGCCCATCTGGACGCGCGCGCGGTCATAGCGCAGGGCATCTTTCAGACGGGTTTCGACTTCGCGCTGGTTCTTCGAATTCTCCATGTCGATGAAGTCGATCACGATCAGTCCACCCAGATCGCGCAAGCGCAATTGACGGGCGACTTCTTCCGCTGCTTCGCAATTGGTATTGAAGGCGGTGGTTTCGATGTCGCCGCCGCGGGTCGAGCGCGCGGAGTTGACGTCGACCGAGACCAGCGCTTCGGTATGGTCGATCACGATGGCGCCGCCGGACGGCAACGGCACGGTGCGCGAATACGCGGTTTCAATCTGGTGTTCGATCTGGAAGCGGGAGAACAGCGGTACATCGTCGCGGTAACGTTTTACGCGGTGCACCATGTCGGGCATGACGTGGGCCATGAACTGCTGGGCCTGGTCGTGGATTTCGTCGGTATCGATCAGGATTTCGCCGATATCCGGTTGGAAATAATCGCGGATCGCGCGGATCACCAGCGAAGATTCCTGATAAATCAGGAAAGCGCCATTGCCGGTCTGGCCGGCGCCTTCGATGGCGCGCCAGAGTTGCATCAGGTAGTTCAAATCCCATTGCAATTCGTCAACGTTGCGGCCGATGCCGGCGGTACGGGCAATCACTGACATGCCGTTCGGCAGGTCCAGCTTGTCCATGGTTTCGCGCAGTTCCTGGCGATCTTCGCCTTCGACCCGGCGCGAGACGCCGCCACCGCGTGGGTTGTTAGGCATCAGGACCAGATAACGGCCAGCCAGTGAAACGAAAGAGGTCAGGGCCGCGCCTTTATTGCCGCGCTCTTCCTTTTCGACCTGCACCATGATTTCCTGGCCTTCGCGCAGGGCATCCTTGATCGATGCGCTGCGGACATCTACACCTTCTTTAAAGTAAGTGCGGGCAACTTCCTTGAACGGCAAAAAGCCATGACGCTCTTCACCGTAGTTGACGAAACAGGCTTCCAGCGACGGCTCGATACGGGTAATCACACCTTTGTAAATATTGGACTTGCGTTGTTCGCGTCCGGTGGTTTCGATATCGATGTCGATGAGCTTTTGCCCGTCAACAATAGCCACGCGCAGTTCTTCTTGCTGCGTGGCATTAAACAACATGCGTTTCATTTTTCGCTCCGTGACCCTTGGGTCAATGCAATGGCGCTTAAAGATTGCTGTTCTTCAGCATTTCTGTCAGCGACAAAAAGTACAAGGATGTACGCGAGAACGGAGTGTCAGGGGGGAGAGAATTGCCTTGGTGTGCCAGCGCCTAATCTACCAGGTAGGGCGCTGTGCACAGGCGCGGATATAGTGCTGTCGTTTTACAGAGTGCTACCAGCGTGCACCGGTACAGCGTCTTGCGGTTCGCGGAACGCGAGCACGACGCCTGGCGGTGAGCAGTTTGATAGCGCCAAATAAAGCATTGGTTTCAGTAAGTATGCGACAAATTTAAAACACCACATCAACCGGCGAGCTCGTCGCGATCGTTTTGATCGCATCGGGCTCGCCGGACTTTATCCTAATCATCCAGACATTCTTGTTCAGCATCCGTGCGCGTTATCCGATGACAACAACGGTGCGACCTTGACTCGCGCAGGGGTGATGCGTACACATTTCCCATCAAATTTGCAAATTGGCGAGGCTGATGGGGACGCCCCTGTGTAGAATGGTCTTTTTATTCTTACACCAGCAACTGTTTTTTAACAATTGCGGAACAATTATATATTCAAAATGAAGGACTTAGCGAGATTTTCTGGAGGACGAGCTGAGACTCGTCCCAAGGCGCGGACACAGGCCGCGCCCAAGCATAAGGCCCAACTCAATGTAGCCTTGGAGCAAGAGGCGCCGTCATCGCCAGCGCAGCCGCCCCTTGCCGTTCAACTATTGACTATTGCGGAAGAGGATGCCGGTCAACGCATCGATAATTTTTTATTGCGTATTTGCAAGGGAGTGCCCAAGAGCCATATTTACCGCGTGCTGCGTTCTGGCGAGGTCAGGGTCAATAAAGGCCGCATCGATCAGACCTACCGCTTGGTGGAAGGGGACGTAATCCGGGTGCCGCCGATTCGAATTGCCGAAAAGCAAACGCAAGTGGTGCCGGGAGCGGAGTTTAAAATACTGCTCGAAGACAATCATCTGCTGGTGATCGACAAACCTGCCGGGGTTGCCGTGCATGGCGGTTCCGGCGTCAGCTACGGTGTTATCGAGCAACTTCGGGCTGCTCGCCCGCAAGCCAAATTCCTGGAGCTGGTGCACCGGCTGGATCGCGATACTTCGGGTATCTTGTTGCTGGCGAAGAAACGTTCAGCACTGACCAATCTGCATGAACAAATGCGCGACGGCGATACCGACAAGCGTTACCTGGTGCTGGTGCATGGCGATTGGCAAAACGAACGTCAGCATATCAAGCTGCCATTGCATAAATATACGGCGGCCGACGGTGAGCGCCGCGTGCGGGTGCAGGCTGACGGCCAGGCGTCGCATACGATTTTCAACCTGATCCGGCGTTACGGCGATTACGCTTTGCTTGAGGCTGAGCTGAAGACCGGCCGTACCCATCAGATCCGGGTCCATCTGTCATCCAGCGGTTTTGCGATTGCCGGCGATGACAAATATGGCGACTTTGCGTTGAATCGGGCTTTGCAAAAGGCTGACGGCCAGCGCATCGCGCTGAAGCGGATGTTTTTGCATGCTTATCAAATCACCTTCGCCCATCCCGAGACAGGCAAGCCGGTAACCCTCAAGGCGCCGTTGCCGCCGGAATGCGAAAAATTCCTGCAAAGCCTGCCAAAAAATATCCCGTCAGCAACGATGGAAGCCGAGGGCGATTAGAATAATATCAGTTAGTATTTGTTTATCGGTTTGCCGATTTCCCGATCGGCAGGCCAAACCCAATAACAGGAGCTGGCAAGGTATTGCCAGGCAATATGGCGCGAAAGAATTTTGACTTAATCGTATTTGATTGGGATGGTACCTTGATGGACAGCACGGCCATCATCGTGAAATGTATTCAAGCCGCCGCCAGGGATCTGGGGCTGGCGATTCCGGACAACAAGGCCGCCTCGCATGTGATCGGGCTGGGTTTGCGATGCCGGGTTTGGAGCCTGGCCAGTATCCGCGGGTGGTGGAGCGCTATCGCTATCATTACCTGGCGCAAGACCAGGATCTGACCTTGTTCGACGGCGTGCGCGAAATGCTGGCAGACTTGTCGCAGCAGGGTTATTTCCTGGCGATTGCCACCGGCAAGAGCCGGGTCGGACTGAATCGCGCCTTGCATGAGACCAAGTTGCTGTCGGTGTTCGACGCCACCCGCTGTGCCGACGAAACCTTCTCGAAACCGCATCCGGCCATGCTGCAGGAGTTGACGCGGGAATTGGGCCAGGACCTGAAGCGCACGGTAATGATCGGCGACACCACGCATGATCTGCAGATGGCGATCAATGCCGGTGCAGCGGGTATTGCGGTTCAGTATGGCGCGCATCCGGCGCATGAATTGAATGTGTTGAAGCCGCTGTTCAATGCGACCTCGACGGTGCAACTGCATGCCTGGCTTAACGATAACGCCTGACCCAGGACCCCGGACCACACTGCTGTGAATGACGCGATGAATAAAATTCGCATCCCCATCTGTGCTTCTTCCGCGCTGGCAGAGCGCGGCAAAGGCGTGCGCTTTGCGGTTACCGCCTGGGGTGAAGATGCGGTTGCATTCGCCATACGCCACCACAATATCGTCCATGCTTACCTGAACCGGTGCGCGCATATTTCGTTGGAACTGGATTGGAATGAAGGCGAGTTTTTCGAGTCCAGCGGTTTGTATCTGATGTGCGCCACGCACGGCGCGGTATATGAACCGGAAACCGGGAAATGCGCCGGCGGCCCATGCCGCGGTGGACGTTTGCATAAGATTTTGGTTGAAGAAAGCAACGATCAGGTGTTCTGGATCCCTGATGAATACGTGCGCCCGGCAGTCGCCTGAGATTGCACGGCCGGCGTATTCAATAACGATTTCGGATAAACGAAGTGAGTGAGCACCATGAGCAATAACGAATTTGATAACGTGGAAACTGTCATGCCCGCCAAAAAAGAAGGCTGGTTTCGCGTTTTGGTATGGCGTGAATTACGAGAGTTCCGATACGCAAACCGTCGGCGCGCATACTGCGCTGGTCAAGATCAATGGCGCCATCGAATCGGAAGGCAACGGCTCAGCTGCCGTGGTCGTGCCGGCGCTTGACAATGCTTTTGCCGCGGACGATTCGGTCGGTGTGATATTGCGCATCAACAGCCCTGGCGGCAGCCCGGTGCAAGCCGGCATCATCAATGATGAAATCACGCGTCTGCGCAAGGAGTATCCGAACAAGCCGCTGTATGTGGTGGTCGATGAAATGTGTGCGTCGGGCGGTTATTACATCGCCGCGGCGGCCGACAAGATCTACGTCAACAAAGCCAGCATCGTCGGTTCCATCGGTGTGTTGATGGATGGTTTCGGCTTCACCGGCTTGATGGATAAGGTTGGAGTTGAGCGGCGCTTGCTGACTGCCGGCGACAACAAGGGTTTCCTTGATCCCTTCAGTCCGATGAGCGCTACCCAGAGAGGTTATGCGCAAACCATGCTGGCGGAAATCCATCAGCAGTTTATCGATGTTGTGCGCAAAGGTCGCGGTGCGCGTCTGAAAGAAACTCCCGAGACTTTCTCGGGCCTGTTCTGGAGCGGCTCCAAGGCGGTCGAGATGGGCCTTGCAGACGGTTATGGAACAGTCGATAGCGTTGCGCGCGATGTTCTGAAGCAGGAAGATATTGTCGATTACACCAAGAGCGAAGGCTTGCCTGAACGCGTGTTGAAAAAATTTGGCGTGGCGATGGGCGCCGGCGTGGTGCAATCGCTGGCGAATGATGTGAAGCCAAGCTTGCGTTGAATTTTATTCAAGAGCCCGCGCGCAGCACACCGCATGCGGGCTCTGAAGTAAATGTCAAAGCGGAAATCGGCGAAACCGGCATATCGTAATACCTTAATTCGCCTTGTATCTTCGCGATCCTGTCGTATATTAAAGGTACCTGAGGAATAGCGAACAGAGGAGGCGATTATAGATATAGCAAAATCGTTGGCCACCCGGTTTCAATTGTTTCGGTAGCAATAAGGCACTCCATCGCAATACAACCCCTTGTTTTGGAGTAGTGCATTGACTACTGAACAAACCCCCGCATCGAGGATGCGGCACCGAGAAGTTTTCGACTTCTCAACATAATGTCTTTCGGGACAGGCAAATTCGGCGACGGCGCAACACCGTCGCCGTTTTGCGTTTTGCGCGAAGACGTTATTGCGCCAGGAACAGGAACACGGTTGGCTTCTTATGGAAATCAGGGTGATTGCCGGCCGCCAGGGCCGTCTTCCATTTGGCCGCAGTCTGCGTTTTGATGGTCTCGGATGGCAAGGTCAGATCGGTGGCTACGCAAATCAGCGTATTGGCTTGGCAATTGCTGGCCAACGCTTCCAGAAAAGCACTGTTCCGATACGGCGTTTCGATGAATAGTTGCGTCTGCTGTTCCTGGCGCGAACGCAATTCCAATGTCTTGATACGTTTGCTGCGTTGTTCCGCATCGGTGGGCAGGTAGCCGTTGAAGGCGAAACTTTGACCGTTAAGGCCGCTGCTCATGACGGCCAGCAGCAGCGACGACGGGCCGACCAGAGGCCGTACCTGAATCCCGTGAGCGTGAGCCAGCCGCACCAGATTGGCGCCAGGGTCGGCGACTGCAGGTACGCCCGCCTCGGAGATCAGGCCGGCGTCTTGACCGGACAGAATCGGCGCCAGCAAGGCCGGCAGGGCGGCGCTGGCGGTGTTGACATTAAGTTCGGCGATGTGAATTTCTTGCAACGGTTTGGCCAGCGGTTGGACGGCGGCGACCAATTTTAAAAAGGCGCGCGTGGTCTTTGCATTTTCTGCAATGAAGTAATCCAGCCTGGCGGTGAGCGCTTGTACCTCGAACGGAATGACGGCCGCCAGCGGCTGCGATGATCCGGCCTCGCTGTGGCCTAGTGTGTTGGGAATTAAATACAGGATGCCTGGCATGTCGGTTTATTTTATGAAGAATGGTAGAGCGGCGCGGCGCAGCATACCGGTCAGCGCGATTAATGGCAAACCGGTCAGGGCAGTAGGATCGGTGCTTTCGATTTTTTCCAGGATGGCGATGCCCAGTCCTTCATTTTTTGCGCTGCCGGCGCAATCGTAAGGCTGTTCAATCCGCAAGTAGGCGTCCAGTTCGGCATCGGGCAGGTCGCGGAAGGTGACAAAGGTTTGGATATTTTCTATCTGAGCGGCTTGTTCGGCCTGGCTCTGCCGGCTATCCCACAGGCAGAGGGCAGTGTGGAAAATGACGCGGCGGCCGCGCATTTTCTGAAGCTGAGCCAAGGCATTCTGGTGATTGCCTGGTTTGCCGATCTGCTCGCCATCCAGCGTAGCCACCTGATCCGAGCCGATCACCAGCGCATTTGGCGTCGCCAGCGCCACTGTGCGTGCCTTTTCCAAAGCCAGGCGCAATGCGGTGGCTTGCGGGGTTTCGCCGGGATGGGGCGTTTCGTCGATATCCGGCACGATCACTTCAAACGGAATCTGTAGTCGGGAAAGTAATTCTTTGCGGTATCTGGAACTGGAGCCGAGGATCAGGCGCGGCTGGGGCGAGGATGCTATGGGGGACGTCGTCTGTTGTAAAGAAGCCATGATTTCCGTTGTTTGAACGATTGCCGAGCGATAAAATTTGAATAAAACCCGGATAGAGCGTGGAAAACGCGCTAACACTTTGACGAGTAAGGGAAAAGGCTGTTATTATCGCAGGTTTTCCGGGTTCGGCTTGACTATGAGTGCTTTTGTCATCGACGCGTTTGAGTATGCGCGCCATAAAGAGCGCCGTGAAGGCGACACGCTGGTGGCTGATCTGAGCCGCCTTGCTGCTGAGTCTGCAGATCGTTCCGGTGCTCTGCATTGGGTTCTGGTTGGCGGCGCCGATCAGTTAGGGCATCCGCAATTGACGCTGACGGTAACTGGCTCGACCAAGATCATGTGTCAACGCTGTTTGACGCCGTTTGCCTTCGATATCGATTCGGAATCGGTATTGGTATTGGCAAAAGATGAAGAAAGTGCAGATGAAATCGATGCGCTTCTGGATAATGACGAGATTGACGTCATCGTCGGCACTAAATCACTGAATATCGTTGAATTGGTTGAGGATGAGGCTTTGCTGGCCTTGCCGCTGTCGCCGAAGCATCCGGTTTGCCCGGATCAGTCCGCGCTCGATGGGCTGGAAACTGCAAAAAAAGAATCGCCTTTCGCGATGCTAAAGAATTTGAAGCAGCAGTAAAAATAAAGAATTAATAAAGAATTGCGGTAAATTTGTCGCGCTGATTTTCACATGAGTGTGATTCCGTGTGACTAAGGTGTGGCAATGGTAGTAAAATCCGCGCACAAACGCGGCAGGAATATCCAGCCTTTCCCTGTTCTGAGGGTTGGATATGTTAAACTTTAAGATCTTAAGAAAGCAGGAGTTATCATGGCAGTTCAGCAAAATAAAAAGACCCCATCCAAGCGCGGCATGCACCGCGCCCACGATTTTCTGGTTGCACCTCCGCTGGCTATCGAGCCAACAACGGGTGAAACACATCTGCGTCACCACATCAGCCCAAATGGCTTTTACCGTGGCCGTAAAGTGTTGAAGACCAAGAACGACGAGTAATACTTAATTGTTCTTGCGATGCAGGTTGAAGGCGGCGCGATGAGTTTCTCAGCAGCGCCGTTTTTGTATGCAGAATAAATCATTGCGTCATTTTGAATCGCGCCCAATCTGCCTCATAATATGGCTTAGAGTAGGCACTGAATCAAAACAATGACAATCAAAATTTCTATCGACTGCATGGGCGGTGATCACGGCCCATCGGTTACCGTTCCTGCTGCTATTTCATTTGCCAATCGCGAGCCTGAGGCCGAGTTGGTGCTGGTTGGTCTTGAAGAAGAAATTCGAGCACAGCTGAAAAAGCACAAGGCCAGTTCCCATCCGCGCTTATCGGTGCAGCATGCATCCGAAGTGGTGACGATGGATGACTCCATCGAAACGGCATTGCGCCGTAAAAAAGATTCCTCAATGCGTGTCGCCTTGCGTCTGGTCAAAGACCAGCAAGTGCAGGCGTGCGTCTCGGCCGGCAATACCGGCGCCTTGATGGCGGTTTCCCGTTACTTGCTGAAGACCTTGCACGGCGTTGACCGTCCTGCGATCTGCACCATTCTCCCCAATCAAAAAGACGGTCCGACTTACATGCTCGATTTGGGCGCCAATGTCGATTGCGAACCGTTGCATCTGCATCAGTTTGCCTTGATGGGATCGGCGCTGGTGTCGGCCATGGAAGGCAAGCCGAGGCCGACGGTCGGTTTGCTGAACGTCGGCGAAGAAGATATCAAAGGCAATGAAGTGGTCAAGCAAACGGCGGAATTGCTGCGTGCGGATCACGAAAAGGGTATCCTGAATTTTTACGGTAATGTCGAAGGCAACGATATCTTCGAAGGCACTACCGACATCGTCGTTTGCGACGGTTTTGTCGGCAATGTCACGCTCAAGGCTTCCGAGGGCCTGGGCCGTTTCGTCAAGACTGTATTGACGACGGAATTCAAAAGCGGCATTTTGAATATGCTGGGCGCGGTCATCGCCCGCGGTGCGATCAAAGCCATTTCGCGCCGCCTGAATCCTTCGCGTTATAACGGCGCCAGTCTGCTGGGCTTGCGCGGACTGGTTTTCAAGAGCCATGGCGGGGCTGACGCCTATGGCTACGAATGGGCTATACAGCGCGCCTTCGATGCGGCTAAATATGATGTATTGTCTCGTATTGCGACCACGATTGCGGAGTTTATGCCGCACGCCGACGTCGCCTCCAAGCCTGCTGACGCTGCTGTGGATGGCGCCCCCGGCGAAATCGTTATTACTGAATCAACCCAACAAAAGACAGCATGACTACATATAGCAAAATTGTCGGTACCGGCAGCTATTTGCCGCCGAAACGGGTCACCAATCAAGAGCTCACTGTGCAACTCGCCGAGAAGGGGATCGAGACATCGCATGAGTGGATTTTTTCCCGTAGCGGCATCGCCGCGCGCCACTACGCTGAAGCGGATGTGCAATCCAGCGATCTCGCTGTAGCCGCGGCCAGGCAGGCGCTGGATATGGCGCGCATGCAGGCTGGCGATATCGATCTGGTGATCGTCGCCACTTCAACTCCGGACTATTTCGGCGGCTTTCCCAGCACGGCTTGCGTCGTGCAGCAAAAGCTCGGCATCGCCAACGGCGGCGCGGCCTTTGATGTGCAGGCAGTGTGCAGCGGTTTTGTGTATGCAGTGTCAATTGCCGATAGTTTCATCAAATCCGGCGCGCACAAGAACGTACTGGTGATCGGCACCGAAGTTTTTTCGCGGATTCTGAATTTTGACGACCGCACCACTTGCGTGCTGTTCGGCGACGGCGCCGGTGCAGTAGTGATGACCGGTTCTGCCGAACCCGGCATTCTTGCCACCAAACTGCATGCCGATGGCCGTCATAAAGACATCTTGTGCGTTCCCGGCAAGATGAATGCCGGCGTGGTTGAAGGCAGCGCCTTCTTGTATATGGATGGCCAGGCAGTGTTTAAGCTGGCGGTGTCGGTATTGGAGAAAGTCGCCAACGAAACCTTGCAGATCGCCGGCATGACCGCATCCGAGATTGACTGGCTGATTCCGCATCAAGCCAATATCCGCATCATGCAAAGTACCGCGCGTAAGCTTGGGTTGGATAACGAGCGCATGGTGGTGACGGTGGACCAGCATGGCAATACCTCGGCGGCGTCGATTCCGCTGGCGCTGGACCAGGCGGTGCGCGATGGCCGCGTCAAGCCCGGCCACAATGTCATGATGGAAGGCGTAGGCGGCGGCTTCACATGGGGCGCTATCCTGGCGCGCATGTAAAGAGACTTCTAAAAAGAGACCTCTAAAGATTTAGAGGCCTTCTGAACCTTTAATAAATTTAATAAGCGGTTAGGTAAGGGGCATGAATAAATTCGCATTTGTTTTTCCGGGCCAGGGTTCGCAAGCCATTGGCATGTTGAACGGTTTTGCTGATAATCCGGTGGTAAGGGATACCGTTGCAGAAGCTTCAGAAGCGCTGCAATTCGATCTAGGTAAACTGATTGCCGAGGGGCCGAAAGAAGAGCTGGATCTGACGGCCAACACGCAACCGGTCATGTTGACTGCAGCAGTCGCCTGTTATCGGGCCTGGCTGGCGGCAGGCGGCAAGGCGCCGGCTCTGGTGGCAGGTCACAGCCTGGGGGAGTACTCGGCCTTGGTCGCCGCTGGCGTGATTGCATTTAAAGATGCGGTGCCATTGGTCCGTTTTCGCGCACAAGCCATGCAGCAAGCGGTGCCGGTCGGGCAGGGCGGCATGGCCGTCATTCTCGGTTTGTCGGATGACGATGTGCGGGCGGTCTGCCTGGCGGCGGCCCAGGGCGAAATCGTTGAAGCGGTGAATTTCAATGCGCCGGCACAGGTGGTGATTGCCGGTCATAAGGCAGCCATCGAGCGTGCTTGTGTCGCGGCTAAAGAAAAAGGTGCGAAACGTGCCTTGCCATTGCCGGTATCGGCCCCATTTCATTCATCGTTGTTAAAGCCGGCGTCGGATCGTTTGCGCGAATACATGCAAGACCTGACGTTCGCGGCACCGCAGATTGCGCTGATCAACAACGTCGACGTGGCTATCGTCAATGATCCGGAAGCCATCAAGAATGCACTGGTGCGGCAGGCGGCCAGCCCGGTGCGCTGGGTGGAAACCGTGCAGAAAATTGCTGCAGAAGGCGTCACTCATGTGGTTGAATGCGGTCCGGGCAAGGTTCTTGCTGGTTTGACCAAGCGTATTAACGATAGCTTGATCAGCGACATGATTGTCGATCAGGCGTCGCTGGATAAAATATTGGAGACATTCAATTGACTTTACAAAGTACGGATTCACAGAATTTAACCGGCCAGGTAGCTTTGGTCACCGGCGCATCGCGTGGAATCGGCCGCGCTATTGCGTTGCAATTGCTTCAGCGCGGCGCCAAAGTCATCGGTACCGCAACCTCCGAGGCAGGTGCGGCGGCGATCACCGAATACATGGAGGCCAGCCAGCCGGGCAATGGCCGCGGTATCGTGCTGAATGTGAATGATGCTGCCGGCTGTGCGGCAGCGGTTGAGCTGGCGCAGAAGGAATTCGGCGGCTTGTCGATCCTTGTCAATAATGCAGGCATTACCCAGGATCAACTGGCAATGCGTATGAAGGATGAGGAATGGGACGCCGTTATCGCCACCAATCTGACCGCTGTGGCGCGTTTGTCGCGCGCTGTCTTGCGTGGCATGATGAAGGCCAAGCATGGCCGCATCATCAATATCACTTCGGTGGTCGGTTCGGCCGGCAATCCGGGGCAAATGAATTATGCTGCCGCCAAGGCTGGCGTAGCCGGCATGAGCCGTGCGCTGGCGCGTGAAATCGGCAGCCGCAATATTACGGTCAACTGCATTGCGCCGGGTTTTATCGATACCGATATGACCAAGGCCCTGAGCGAGCAGCAGCATGCTTCATTGCTGCAGCAAATCCCGCTGGGACGGCTGGGCGCCGCCGACGACGTGGCGGCGGCCGTGGTGTTCCTGGCTTCGCCGCAAGCCGGCTATATTACGGGCAGCACTTTGCACGTCAACGGCGGCATGTATATGAGCTGAAACATGGGCTGAAGCAAGTCCGCAGTTCCAGGCTTATTTTAGAGTTGAATGTAAGTAATACCAATTTAGAGGCTTTTGACATAGTTTTATTAAATATTAAAGACTAATGTCGAAAGTAAATTTTCAATGCGCAAACCTGCTAAAATGCGCGCACTTTCTGTAACCTAATGGAGGCATCACATGTCCGATATCGAACAACGCGTTAAAAAAATCGTCGCTGAGCAACTGGGCGTCGCAGAAGCTGACATCAAGATCGAGTCGTCGTTTGTTGACGATCTGGGTGCTGATTCACTCGACACAGTTGAGCTGGTGATGGCACTGGAAGATGAGTTCGAAATGGAAATCCCTGACGAACAAGCTGAAAAGATCACTACAGTGCAGCAAGCTATTGATTACGCTAAGGCCCACGTTAAGGCGGCCTAAGCAAGCTTTGAATGTATCCAGGAGAACCGCTTGAGCCGCACACGTGAACGCCGCGTTGTGATAACTGGCCTGGGTTGCATTTCACCGGTCGGCAATACGATTGCCGATGCGTGGAGTGCGATTATCTCAGGCAAATCAGGGATCGCAGCCATCACTAAGTTTGACGCCACCGCTTTTTCCACGCGTTTTGCGGGGGAAGTGAAGGGTTTCAATATCGAAGATTACATTCCTGCCAAAGAAGCACGGCATATGGATACTTTTATCCACTATGGCATGGCGGCGGGGATGCAGGCGATGCAAGATAGTGGCCTGGAAGTAACTGAAACTAATGCTGAGCGGATAGGCGTCATCATCGGCTCCGGCATTGGTGGCTTGCCGTTGATCGAAGAAACCCATGCTGAATTGACTAGTCGCGGCCCGCGCCGGATTAGCCCGTTCTTCATCCCGGCATCGATCATCAACATGATTTCCGGCAATCTGTCGATCAAATACGGTCTGAGAGGACCGAATCTGGCGATCGTCACTGCTTGCACCACAGGTTTGCACTGTATTGGCGCAGCCGGCCGCATGATTCAGTACGGCGACGCCGACGTGATGATTGCCGGCGGTGCTGAATCCAGCGTGTCTCCGCTCGGAGTCGGCGGCTTTGCGTCGGCGCGTGCCTTGTCGGCGCGTAACGACGATCCGGCCACCGCCTCACGTCCGTGGGACAAGGATAGAGACGGGTTTGTATTGGGCGAGGGCGCCGGTGTGCTGGTGCTCGAAGAATACGAACACGCCAAGGCGCGCGGCGCCAAGATTTACGCGGAACTGCTTGGCTTCGGCATGAGCGGCGACGCTTACCACATGACGGCGCCAAGCCTGGACGGCCCGCGCCGTTGCGTAGGCAGTGCCCTGCGCGACGCCGGCGTCAACGCCGACCAGGTGCAATACCTGAACGCGCACGGCACCTCGACGCCGTTGGGCGACAAGAATGAAACGGAAGCGATCAAGGCAGCTTTTGGCGACCACGCGTATAAGCTGGTGGTGAATTCGACCAAGTCGATGACCGGGCATTTGCTGGGCGGCGCCGGTGGCCTGGAGTCGGTGTTTACTGTGCTGGCTCTGCATAATCAAATCTCGCCGCCGACTACCAATATTTTCAATCAGGATCCGGAATGCGATCTTGATTACTGTGCCAATACCGCACGGGACATGAAAATAGACATCGCAGTCAAAAACTCATTCGGCTTTGGCGGCACGAATGGCACCCTGGTTTTTGGCAAAATCTAAATTTTTGCAACAGGCTTCGAACCGGTCTCCGCGGACGCCGGTTCGATATTCGTTTTAAGCTGCCATGATGTCGATCGCCCTGTCTGCCGTGATCCGGCCTTCCAAGGTCTTGTCAGCGATGGTGGCCTTGCAGTGCCTGCTGGCCGGCTCGATTGGCATCCTGATTGCCATTGGCGCTGTCGGTAACTTGCCGTTGCCCGAGCGCCTTGCTCTGGCTGGATTGTGTTTATTCGCCGCCATGTACGGAATAACGCGCTACTATCGCAGTAGGCAAGCAGTTCAAATCGATATTTCCGGAAGTGGCCGCATCAGAATTGCCGAGATGGCAACGGCACAAGTTCTGCCCGCCGCGAAACAGATACCATCAACAGCGAAGTTGCTTGAGGGTACTACTCTCTGGTCACATTTACTGCTGCTGCGCCTTCGATTGGATAGCGGCTCGGTCAGAACAATCGCTATACTGCCTGATTGTGTTTCCAACGATACTTTCAGAAATTTATCCGTGGCATGTCGCTGGATTGCCTCGCGGACGAATAAAACGGGATCCGCTGGATTGAATAATGAATAAGCATTTTCTTAGATTTTTATTATTGCTTACCATTTATTTCCGCGCCCGCATGCAAGTTGCAACAAAACAAGGGAATGGGGATTGACGACAGAACGCGAAATTGATCAACTGCTTGTCGAGCGCGTACAGCGTGGCGATAAGAAGGCGTTCGAGCTCTTGGTTATTAAATACCAACGCAAGCTGATGCGTCTTGTTTCGCGGCTGGTGCGCGATCAGGCAGAAGCTGAGGATGTTGTGCAGGAAGCCTTTATCAAAGCTTACCGGGCGCTGCCTCAGTTTAGGGGCGACTCTGCCTTCTATACCTGGCTGTATCGGATTGGCATTAATACTGCTAAGAACTATTTAGTCACCCAGGGGCGCAGAGCTCCCACCTCAACCGAGGCAAATTCAGAGGAAGCAGAAACTTTTGACGACGGCGAGCAACTAAGGGATATAAACACCCCCGAATCTTTGCTGGCCACCAAGCAGATAGCGCAAACCGTGAATACTGCGATGGAGGCTCTGCCGGCAGAGTTGCGTACGGCGATTACCTTGCGCGAGATCGAGGGCTTGAGTTATGACGAAATTGCTGAGGCAATGGGATGTCCGATAGGAACGGTGCGCAGTCGGATATTTAGGGCACGGGAAGCTATCGCAGATAAGTTGAGGCCGTTGCTGGATACGGCCATCGACAAACGTTGGTAAAAAAAGATAGTGGTTTTTCGGGAACGAAGGGGTTGGCCAGGTTTTAAGGTGACTTATGAATACCAAAGATATGACCCAAGAGCAGATTTCTGCCTTGGCTGATGGGGAGTTATCCAGTGCCTATGTGGATATGGCGCTGGCGGCTTTGCGTCAAACGGAAGGTCGCGACACATGGGACGTCTATCACCAGATAGGCGACATCATGCGCTCGGACGATATGGCGCTGACCATGAGTCCGGATTTTTTCAGCCGCATGACGGCGCGGCTGGACGCTGAGCCGACTATCATTGCAGCACCTTTGGCCGCCACCTTGCAGCCTTCCGAGCATATCGCTGTGGGTGGCGGCCAGCCTCTGCGCGTCGGTGTGGCGGGCGTCAGACATTCCATCAGGCGCTTTGCCTTGCCGGGAATGGCGGCCGCGGCAGTAGCGGCTGCGGCGTTTATCATTACGCCGCAAACGATGGTAGTCCGCGGTCCGGCGCCTACTGTGGCGGCAACGCCGCAACTGGCCCTGGCGTCTGCGTCAGCGGTCGGTGACGATCATGTCGTCACGCATGCCGGAGATGTGTTACGGGATTCGCGAATGGATGAATACCTGACGGCGCATCAACGTTTTTCTCCTTCTCTTTATAGCGCTGCGCAATACGCACGGCCGGCTACATTTGCACCTGATGCTGATAACTAATATGCGGCAGACGCGGGTTTTGCTGGGAGTTGCTCTGTCGCTGGTCATGGTGCTTTCCGCGAGTGCGGAAAGCATGGATTCCGTAAATGCGGCTGACAAGCAGGAGGCGCAGACGCTGCTGAAAAAAATCCAGTCGGCCGCGCAGAGACTGAATTATTCCGGGACTTTCGTCTATCAGCAGGCGAATCAGATACGTACCTCGCGTATCACACATGTGCTTGAGGGCCGGAACGAAGTAGAGAAGCTAGAGATTCTCGATGGCCAGCCGCGCGAATATATCCGGCGTAACGAGGATGTCACCTGCTATATGCCGGAGACTAAAACCAAGATAGTCGAGAAGCGCGTCACGCAAGACGGTTTTCCTGCCATTCTGGCGGCGCTGCCGGCCGATTTGACCGATTATTACAATGTGAAAATGGGCGAGACCGGGCGCGTCGCCGGTTTCGATTGTCAGGCTGTGCTGCTGGAGCCCAAGGACAATATGCGCTATGGCTACAAGCTGTGGGCAGAAAAAAATTCCGGCTTGTTGCTGCGGGCGCAAACCTTGAACGGCAAGAATGAAATCGTCGAGCAGATTTCGTTTACCCAGATTGGCATAGGTAATGTCGATCACAGCCACCTGAAGCCGAGCTTTGGCAATACCAATAGCTGGCATACGGAAAGTAGCGTGATCAATCCGGCCAATCTGAACGAGTGGACGGTGACCGGCATGCCTGCCGGCTTCAAGAAAGTGCGCGAACTCAAGCGTATGGTGGCCGACGCGCCGCCCGCGAAGAGCGCCGCAGGCTTGTCGGCAGTGCCTGTAACGCCAGCGGTGCGACGTGAAGTTTCGCAGCTGATTTTTTCAGATGGACTGGTGGCGATTTCCATATTTATCGAACCTGGCAATCAAAGTCGTACCGAGGGATCTTTGCAGCAGGGAGCGTTAAATATCGTCGGTAAGCGGCAAGGTGATTATTGGCTGACGATTGTCGGCGATGTGCCGCCGGCGGCGATGAGGCAGGTGGCAAATTCGATTGAACTCAAAAACAAATAAAACTCTATGACTATGAAAACGCCAGGTCCGGTTAGTTACGTTTTATCTGCAATGGTTGTCAGTGCGACAGCCGCTTTTTTTGTTCCCGCCATGATGGGTGCCGGCCCGCAGGCAATCGCGGCGTCGGTATCCGGATTGCCGGACTTTACCGATATCGTCGAAAAAACCGGCCCTGCCGTGGTCAATATTCGTACCACTGAAAAAATCAAGGCCGGTTCCGGGCAAAGCGATTCAGGCGATCCTAGCGACGATGAAATGCAAGATTTCTTCCGCCGTTTTTTCGGGGTCCCGGTACCAAATGTGCCGCGCTCGCAAATTCCGGGTCAGCGTGGCCGCAAGGCTGATCCCAAGCAGCAGGAAGAAGTGCCGCGCGGCGTCGGTTCCGGTTTCGTGATTTCGGCCGATGGCTATGTCATGACCAACGCCCATGTGATCGACGGCGCCAGCGAAGTGTATGTGACGCTGACCGACAAACGCGAATTCAAGGCCAAGGTGATCGGCGCGGACACCCGCAGCGATGTCGCTTTGTTGAAAATCGACGGCGCCAATTTGCCGCGCTTGACGATCGGCGATTCCGACAAGATCAAGGCTGGTGAGTGGGTGCTGGCGATCGGCTCGCCGTTCGGCCTGGAAAATACCGTAACCGCCGGCATCATTTCGGCGAAAGCGCGCGATACCGGCGACTACCTGCCTTTGATCCAGACCGACGTTGCAGTCAACCCAGGCAATTCCGGCGGCCCGCTGATCAATATGCGCGGCGAAGTGGTTGGCATCAACTCGCAAATCTATAGCCGCTCGGGCGGCTTCATGGGGATTTCGTTTGCGGTGCCGATCGACGAAGCCATGCGCGTGTCGGAGCAGTTGAAAGCATCGGGTAAAGTGACCCGTGGCCGGATCGGCGTGCAGATCGGCGAAGTAACCAAGGACGTGGCTGAATCTCTGGGCCTGCCTAAGGCCGAGGGGGCATTGGTCGCCAGGGTTGAGGCTGACGGACCGGCTGCCAAGGCTGGCTTGCAGGCTGGCGACATCATCTTGAAATTTAACGGCGTGGCAATTGAAAAGGCTAACGATCTGCCGCGCTTGGTCGGCAATACCAAGCCGGGAGCACGCGGCACGATCAGCGTCTGGCGCAAGGGCAGCAGCCGCGACTTCCCGATCACGATCACGGAATTGGCGGCAGACAAAGTTGCCGCGGATGATGAGGCCAAGCCGAAGAAGGAGCAGGTTGCCAATGCGCTTGGTCTGACGGTCAGCGATTTGAGCGAAGCCAAGAAGAAAGAGCTGGGCATCGATGGCGGCGTGGTGATCGAGACTGCAGATGGTAGCGCCGCGCGAGTCGGTCTGCGTGCCGGCGACGTGGTGCAACGCTTGAATAATACCGATATCAAGGACGCCAAGCAGTTCAACGCCCTGGTTGCCAAGCTTGAGCCGAAAAAAATGGCGGTGCTGCTGGTGCGTCGCGGCGAGTCGTCGCAATTCGTGCCGCTGCGTCCAAATAACTGATTGGGCTGATCGCTGTTGTCCGGAGCTGCAGACCGTCGAGGTCTGCAGCTTTTTGTTTTTGCCGGCCATGTCTTCGGAGGCCCAGGAGTATCCATGTCAAAATCTCACTTCACTCTGTACGGCCGCTCTTACTGCCATCTCTGCGAAGACATGTTGCAGGCGCTGCTGGTTTTGCAGGCGCCCGATGAAAATGCTGTGGACCGCTTCAGCGTTGAATTGATCGATGTCGACGCGGATCCTGAACTGGTGGCTAGATATGATGAGTTAGTCCCCGTGCTTGTAGGAAGCAAGGACGGTCAGGCGTCGATGCAACTTTGTCACTATTTCCTTGATGTCGAGCTGGTGCAGAAATTTTTAGGCGAGGGCGATTGAGCCGAGCATTCCTGGGCATCAGGAAAAATGTGGATATGGCAAATTCATTTGCTATTTGGAAATAATATTTCACATACTCCTGCCAGAAAATATAAAAAGAGGCCCTCACGGCTCTCTGTTTAAGGTGTTTTTAAGATACTTGTAGGAGTATGTTGATAAATCGCTTTCCTTGCTATACTGGAAGGCAATATCTTCAGGCCTTTGATTTGTCGGTTTTCCCCTCTGAAATCCGGTAAAATGGCGGCACTGAATAACCTGTCATAAAAGGCGCTCGCCTGGGACACAAGTGCAGTGTTTCGTCAAATACGAAGCATTGCACTGAGCCCGGCTCAGAGCGCCTTTTTTGTAATCGCGTCTGTCAATGAACAACATCCGTAATTTCTCCATCATCGCCCACATCGACCACGGTAAATCTACCCTGGCGGACCGCATCATCCAATCTTGCGGCGGCTTGTCTGATCGTGAAATGGAAGCCCAGGTACTCGACTCAATGGATATTGAGCGCGAGCGCGGCATCACGATCAAGGCCCAGACCGCGGCGCTGTCCTACAAGGCGCTGGATGGACAGATCTACAATCTGAACCTGATCGATACTCCGGGCCACGTCGATTTCAGCTACGAAGTCAGCCGCTCGCTGTCCGCCTGCGAAGGCGCGCTGCTGGTGGTCGACGCCTCGCAAGGGGTGGAAGCCCAGACCGTGGCCAACTGCTATACCGCGCTCGATCTCGGTGTCGAAGTAGTGCCGGTATTGAACAAGATCGACCTGCCTTCGGCCGATCCTGACAACGCGATTGCCGAAATCGAAGACGTGATCGGGATCGACGCCCACGACGCCGTGCATTGCTCGGCCAAGACCGGGCTCGGCGTGCGTGAAGTATTGGAGTCGCTGATTATCAAAGTGCCGCCGCCGAAAGGCGATCCCGACGCACCTTTGCAAGCCTTGATTGTCGATTCCTGGTTCGATAATTATGTCGGCGTCGTCATGCTGGTGCGTATCAAGAACGGCACTTTGCGACCGAAGGACAAGATCCTGCTGATGGCTACCGGCTCCCAGCATCTGACCGAAAGCGTCGGCGTGTTCACGCCTAAATCGCAGTCGCGCGAATCGCTTTCCGCCGGCCAGGTGGGTTTCATCATTGCCGGCATCAAGGAATTGAAAGCGGCCAAGGTGGGCGACACGGTAACGCTCGCTTCCAAGCCTGCGGCCGAAGCCTTGCCCGGCTTCAAGGAAGTGCAGCCGCAAGTGTTTGCCGGCCTGTTCCCGGTCGAAGCCAACCAGTACGATGCGCTGCGCGACTCGCTGGAAAAACTCAAGCTGAACGACGCTGCCCTGCAATATGAGCCTGAAGTATCGCAAGCGCTGGGCTTCGGCTTCCGCTGCGGCTTCCTCGGCTTGCTGCATATGGAAATCGTCCAGGAGCGCCTCGAACGCGAGTTCGATATGGACTTGATCACCACGGCGCCTACCGTGATCTACGAAGTGGTGAAGCGCGACGGCAGCATCATGCTGGTGGATAACCCGTCGAAGATGCCCGATCCGTCGAATATCGAAGAAGTGCGCGAGCCTATCGTCACGGTCAATCTGTACATGCCGCAAGAGTATGTGGGCTCGGTGATCACGCTGTGCACCCAGAAGCGCGGGCAGCAGGTCGACATGAGTTATCACGGCAAACAGGTCAAGCTGACCTATGAAATCCCGATGGCCGAGGTGGTGCTCGATTTCTTCGATCGCCTGAAGTCGACCTCGCGCGGTTATGCCTCGATGGACTATGAGTTCAAGGAATATCGCTCAGCCGACGTGGTCAAGGTCGACATGCTGATCAATAGCGAAAAAGTCGATGCGCTGGCGATCATTGTGCACCGCGCCAACAGCCAGTACCGCGGCCGCGCGGTCGCCGCCAAGATGCGCGAACTGATTCCGCGCCAGATGTTCGACGTCGCCATCCAGGCGGCAATCGGCGCCAATATCATTTCGCGTGAAAACGTCAAGGCCCTGCGCAAGAACGTGCTGGCCAAATGCTACGGCGGCGATATCAGCCGTAAGCGGAAATTGCTGGAAAAGCAGAAGGCCGGTAAAAAGCGGATGAAGCAAGTGGGTTCCGTCGAGATCCCGCAAGAAGCATTCCTGGCAATTTTACAAGTGGATGAAAAATGACATTGCAATCAATCTTAGGAAATTTCGCGTTAATTCTGTTTGTCTTGACGGTTGTCACCGGCGTCATCTGGTTTTTTGACCGCTTCTACCTGAGCGCGCAACGGCGTGTCAAAGCCGATGCAGCGCTGTCCGAGTTCGACGCCCGCAACGCCAAGCTGAGCGCCGACGGCATCAAGCTTGAAAACAGCGGCCGCGCCGTGCTGGAAGCAAACCTGTTGCGCCAGCCGACCTGGGTTGAGTATTCCGGCAGCTTTTTCCCGGTGATCGCCATGGTGTTCTTTTTGCGCTCGTTCCTGTATGAGCCGTTCAAGATCCCATCCAGTTCGATGGTGCCGACGCTGCTGGTGGGCGACCTGATCCTGGTCAACAAGTTTACTTACGGCGTCCGTCTGCCGATCATCAATAAAAAAGTGATCGAAATGAATCATCCGCAGCGCGGCGACGTCATGGTGTTCAAATATCCGAAGGATATGTCGCTCGATTACATCAAGCGCGTGGTTGGGGTGCCCGGTGATAAAATAACCTACCGAAACAAGCGCTTAACAATTAACGGTCAAGCTCTTTCTTATGCGCCATTGCCGGATTATCTGAATGAAGACAGCCTGGATTACTCCCAGCAATTCACGGAAAACCTGTCAAACGTGCAACATACGATCGCTGTGCGCAATGGCCGGCCGCCGATTTCGCTGGAGGGGGTCATGGATTTCCCTAACAAGGATGCCTGTTCCTATAACCCGGAAGGCTTTACCTGTATCGTTCCTGCTGGAAATTATTTCATGATGGGGGATAATCGGGATAACAGCGAAGACAGCCGTTACTGGGGATTTGTACCGGATGAAAATATTGTTGGAAAAGCATTTTTAGTCTGGATGAATTTGGGTAATTTCAAACGTATCGGCACTTTCTTTAAATAAACCAAAGATGGAGTCAGGGATGACAAGAATTTCCGGATCAACACGGAAGCAGCAAGGCATTACATTATTCGGCTTGATCGTTGTTCTAGCGGTTCTCGGCTGTATTGGCGTGCTGGTGGCCAAGGTGACGCCGACTACGATCGAATATTTTTCTATCAAAAAAGCGATAGCCAGCGCCAGAACGGCCGGCACCACGGTACAGGAAATTCAGAACGCGTTTAACAAGCAGGCCGAGGTTGGCTATATCGATGCGATTTCAGGGAAAGACCTGGAGATTACCAAGAACGGCGACGATATCCAGATCAGCTTTGCGTACCAGAAAAAAATCCCGCTGGTCGGACCAATCAGCTTGTTGATCGATTATGCGGGCAGCACCGCCAAGTCTTGAGAGGTGTTGAACCAGGTGTTGAACAATCACAGCGGACGACAACCGTAAACGTCGACGAAAAAATGGACCTCATGTTATTGCAAAATCGGCTAGGCCACACTTTTAAGGATGCTACTTTATTGCAGCAGGCCTTGACGCATCGCAGCCATAGCACCTTGCATAACGAACGGTTGGAATTCCTCGGCGATTCGATTTTGAACTGCGTCGTCGCGTCATTATTGTTTGACCGCTATACCAAGATAGACGAAGGTGATTTGTCGCGTGTGCGCGCGAATCTGGTGAAGCAGCAATCGCTGTATGAAATTGCGCAAAGGCTGGAATTGTCGCAATTCCTGCGGCTGGGTGAGGGCGAGTTGAAATCCGGCGGCTTTCGCCGGCCTTCGATCCTGGCCGATACGCTGGAAGCGCTGTTCGGCGCGATTTTCCTGGACGCCGGTTTTGATGCAGCGCGCGATGTGATCCGCGCTTTATATATCCCGATCCTGGATACCGTCGATCCCAAGACCCTGGGCAAGGATGCAAAAACCCTGCTGCAGGAATACCTGCAAGGGAAGAAAATCGCCTTGCCGCAATACAATGTCGTGGCTACCCACGGCGCTGCGCACAATCAGGAATTTGAAATCGAATGCCTGGTGCCGAAGCTGGATATCCAGGTATTCGGCAATGGCGGCAGCCGTCGCGCGGGCGAGCAGGCGGCGGCCAAGCTGGCGCTGGAAGCGGTGCAAAAAGCATTTGTGAAAGCACCTGCGGCGCCACGCAAAGCCAAGCCGCGCACGGCGCAACTGAAATTGAGCGGGATTGCGACGATTCAACCGGATGCACCCGAGGCCGCGCCGGATGAAGCAGCGAAACCTGTGGCGCCGCTCAAAGACAAGGGCCCGGCTGAGGTAGCGACGGTGGCGACAGCCAAGGCAGCAGCCAAGGCGCATGTGCCGGCAGTCAACGGCAGCGCTGAATTAGCCGCCCCAGCCGCTCCGTCCAAGCTCAATAACGCGGCCAGCTCCGCTGCAGAAACCGTAGTCGCCGGCAGCGCCGCCGCTGTAACTTCTTCTAATGCAACACCCCATACCACGAGTAAATCGAAAACCGCATGACAGACTCTACACCCCAGGCATCGACTGATGCCGCAGCTGATTTCCGTTGCGGCTACATAGCTATTGTCGGTCGCCCCAACGTAGGCAAGTCGACCTTGATGAACGAATTGATAGGCGCCAAGGTCAGCATTACCTCGCGCAAGGCGCAGACTACGCGCCATCGGATTACCGGGATTCAGACCGTGGCCGACACACAGTTTGTGTATGTCGATACGCCCGGCTTCCAGACCCGGCATTCGAATGCCCTGAACAAAACCCTGAACCGCACCGTGACCACGACGCTGACAGCGGCCGACGTCATTTTGTACATCATCGAAGCCGGTACCTTTGGTCCGGCCGATCAGCAAGTGATGGCTTTGTTGCCGGCCAATGTGCCTTGCATCCTGGTCATCAACAAATCGGATCGGGTCAAGGACAAGGCCGTATTGCTGCCGTTTGCCCAAAAAATCGCCGCCATGCGCGATTTCGCCGCGGTGGTGCCGGTGTCGGCCAAGCTGCGCTTCCAGCTGGATAATCTGCAAGGCGAAATCCGCAAACATCTGCCGGCAAATCCGCCCATGTTCGGTGAAGACGATATTACCGATCGCAGCGAGAAATTTCTCGCCGCCGAGATCGTGCGCGAAAAAGTATTCCGTTTTGTCGGCGATGAATTGCCTTATACCAGCACGGTACTGATCGAGAAATTCGAGCTTGAAGGCAATCTGCGCCGTGTGTTTGCGGCGATCCTGGTTGAGCGCGATACCCACAAGTCGATGGTGATCGGCCAGAAGGGCGCCCGCCTGAAGGACATTTCAACCCAGGCGCGGCTGGATATGGAACGCCTGTTCGGCGGCCCGGTGTATCTGGAAATCTGGGTCAAAGTGAAATCCGGCTGGGCCGATAACGAAGCCGGATTGCGCGCCTACGGCTACGAATAAGCCCGAATCTATACTCCACCACTGAGCATGAGCGTCATCATCGCAGACGATACCGCCGGAGAAGCAGCCATGCCGGCCACCGTGGTTGAGGAGCAATTGATCGCGGTCATCAGCGATGCTGCCGATGCTATCTCTGCTTCTACCCCTGGCTCTGCCAACCCGCCAAAACGCCGGGCTCGGCCACTCGATACCCGCGTCACGGCCCAACCCGGTTTCGTGCTGCACAGCTACCCGCACCGCGAAACCAGCCTGATCATCGATGTCTTTAGCCGCGATTACGGCCGTATCGCCCTGGTTGCCAAGGGCGCCAAACGTCCTCTGTCAAAATTGCGCGGCGTACTGCAAACCTTCCAGCCGCTGTCGCTGAGCTGGAGCGGCAAATCCGAAATCCGCACCTTGATCGCCGCCGAATGGGTAGGCGGCTTGCTGCCGCTGGAAAAATCGGCATTGCTGTGCGGTTTTTACTTGAATGAACTACTGGTCAAGCTGGTGGCGCGCGACGATCCGCATCCGGCATTGTTCGACCACTACGTCACCACACTGAATCAGCTGGCGCATCAGGAACCCGCGCCTATCGTCCTGCGCCAGTTCGAAAGAGCGCTGCTCAAGCAGACCGGGGTCGCAGGCGATTTCACCAGGTGCACCAGCAGCCGCCAGCCGGTCGATCCCGCCGAGAGTTACGTGGTCGATCCCGAACGCGGTCCGCGTCTTGCCCGAGCCGCCGATTCGTGGCCGCGCGTCAGCGGCAAGACCTTGCTGGACATGGAGCGGGAAGATTACAGCGATGCCGTCACCCAGGCCCAGAGCAAGGTGCTGATGCGCTTCCTGCTGGCTTATCATCTGGGCGGCGCGCCATTGAATACACGGCAGATTCTGATCGACCTGATGCAGCTGTAAGGGTGCAGATGACTGCCGCCGATAAAACCAACTCCACTACCTGAGCATACGATGAGCTATCTCAATCCTACATCGTCGATCATCGACCTTGGCATCAATATCGATCACGTCGCCACTTTGCGTAATGCACGCGGCACCACTTACCCCGATCCGCTGCAAGCCGCATTGCAGGCCGAAGAGGCGGGCGCCGATGCGATCACTTTGCACTTGCGCGAAGACCGGCGCCACATCAAGGATGCCGATGTCGAACAGATCCGGCCGCTATTGCGCACACGGATGAACCTGGAAGCGGCGGTGACCCAGGAAATGATCGATTTTTCCTGCAAGATCAAACCGCAGGATTCTTGCCTGGTGCCGGAGCGCCGGCATGAAATCACCACCGAGGGCGGGCTGGATGTCGTCAAATATTTCAGCCAGGTGCAGGCGGCGGTGCGTCAATTGCAGGCGGAAGGCATCCGTGTCAGCCTGTTCATCGACCCTGAAGCCGATCAGATCCAGGCCGCGGCAGAAGTCGGCGCGCCGGTGATCGAACTGCACACCGGGCGTTATGCCGAAGCGCATGACGAAGCCGAACAACGCAGCGAGCTGGAGCGGGTGCAAATCGCGGTACAGGAAGGCGTCAAACGCGGCCTCAAGGTTAACGCCGGGCATGGCCTGCATTACACCAACACCCAGGCAATTGCCGCGATTCCCGATATCGCCGAGTTGAATATCGGCCACGCCATCGTGGCGCATGCGGTGTTCGTTGGCTGGAAAGCCGCGGTCAGCGAAATGAAAGCCCTGATGGTGAAAGCGCGTGTGGGTAAATAGAAAGGCTTGCGATGATTTACGGCATCGGCACCGACATCATTCAGATCCCCCGGATAGCGGCGGCGCTGCAGCGTAACGGCGATCGTTTTGCGGAGAAAATCCTGGGTCCTCAGGAAATGCAAAAATACCTGCATCGCAAGGCCAAGGTAGAGGCGCTCGGGATTCGTTTTCTGGCGACACGCTTCGCCGCCAAAGAAGCGTTTTCCAAAGCGCTCGGGCTGGGCATGAAGATGCCGATGACCTGGCGCGCCATGCAAACCTTGAATGCGCCCAGCGGCAAGCCGATCGTGGTGGTCAACGCCGCGCTGGAAGAATACATGCAAAAGAACGGCTTGACCGCTCAGGTATCGATTACCGATGAGGTGGAATATGCGGTCGCCTTCGTCATCGTGGAGAAAACATGAGTAGTAACGGCAGCACCCAAGCGCCACTCGGTCCGGTCATGCTGGACGTGGCCGGCGCCAGCCTGAGCGCCGACGATATCCGTCGGATTCAGCATCCGCTCACCGGCGGCGTGATTCTGTTCACGCGCAATTACCAGGACCGAGCCCAGCTTACCGCGCTGACGGCGGCGATTCATGCGGCGCGGCCAGGCATATTGATTGCGGTCGATCATGAAGGCGGGCGGGTGCAGCGTTTCAGGACCGATGGTTTCACCCGTCTGCCGGCGATGCGCGTGCTCGGGCAAGAATGGGATCGCGATGTGCTGGCCGCGACCAAAGCGGCAACCGCGGTAGGTTTCGTGCTGGCAAGCGAGTTGCGCGCCTGCGGCGTCGACCTGTCGTTTACGCCGGTGCTTGATCTCGATTTCGGCGGTTCCAGCGTGATCGGCGAACGCGCTTTCCATCGCGATCCGCGCGTCGTCGCTTTGTTGGCGAAGAGCTTGAATCACGGCCTGGCGCTGGCCGGCATGGCTAATTGCGGCAAGCATTTCCCCGGCCATGGTTACGTGCAGGGCGATTCGCACGTCTCGCTGCCGGTCGACGAGCGTAGTCTGGCGCAGATCATGGAAGAAGATATCAAACCTTATGACTGGCTCGGCATGAGTCTGGCGGCGGTAATGCCGGCGCATGTGATTTATTCGAAGGTGGACCAGCACTCAGCCGGTTTTTCCAAAAAATGGCTGACCATCCTGCGCCAGGACATCGGTTTCAACGGCGTGATTTTCAGCGACGATCTGAGCATGGAAGCTGCCGCTTCGGCCGGCGGTGTGCTGGATGGCGCCAAGGCGGCATTGGCAGCCGGTTGCGATGTGGTCCTGATTTGCAATTCGCCGGATAAGGCGGACCAGCTGCTGGCCGGCTTAAATATTGCCGGCGACGATGCCGCCGCATCCCGCGCACGCCTGACGGCTCTGCTGCCGCAAACAGCCGCATTGGAGTGGGACGCACTGCAAGCGGATGCGCGTTATCTGGCCGCCAGATCGTTGCTGCAATCATTGCTATGATGGATGGATGATTGAGAGCATTGCATCATGACTGAAGCTGAAATCGCCGATATTCCCGATCCGCGCACTGTGGTGCTTGAGACCGTCGCCAAGTTGCCGAATCTGCCCGGCGTGTATCGCTATTTCGATGCCGCCGACAACATCCTGTATGTCGGCAAGGCGCGCGATCTGAAGAAACGGGTATCGAGTTATTTTCAAAAGAATCTCGCCAGCCCGCGCACCGCCATGATGGTCGAGCGCATCGCCCGGCTGGAGACCACGGTGACGCGCAGCGAGGCGGAAGCCTTGATCCTGGAAAGCAATCTGATCAAGTCTTTGCAGCCACGCTACAACATTCTTTTCCGCGACGATAAATCCTATCCCTACCTGAAAATCAGCGGCCAGGAATATCCGCGCATGGCCTACTACCGTGGCGCCGTCGATAAAAAAAATCAGTATTTCGGGCCGTTTCCGAATGCCTGGGCGGTCAAGGAGTCGATGCAGATTTTGCAGAAGGTGTTTTTGTTGCGGACCTGTGAAGACAGCGTCTTCGCGAATCGCACCCGGCCCTGTTTGCTGCACCAGATCCAGCGTTGCAGCGCGCCCTGTGTGAATCTGGTCAGCCATGAAGATTACCTGACCGATGTCGATAACGCCGCCAAGTTTTTGCGTGGCCGGCAAACCGAGGTATTGACAGCGCTGGAGCAAAAGATGCACGCCTTTGCCGCCGAGCTGAAATTCGAACAGGCGGCGGCGGTGCGCAATCAGATCACCGCGCTGTCGCGGGTGCTGCATCAGCAAAGCATGGAAACCGTGGGCGACAGCGATATCGATATCGTCGCCGTGATCGTGCAGGGCGGACGTGCCTGCGTCAACCTGGCGATGGTGCGCGGCGGCCGCCATCTGGGCGATCGCGCCTATTTTCCGAGCCACGTCGAGGGCGCGCTGTCGAATCCGGAAGAAGTGCAGGGCGAGTCGATTGAAATTGCCGTGCTCAAGGCTTTTCTTGCACAGCACTACATCGATACTTTTATTCCCGGCACCTTGATCCTGAATATCGAATTCGACGAGCCGGCCCTGATGGTGGCGCTGATGGAGCAATGCGGCCATCGCATCAACCTGCTGTTCCAGCCGCAAGGACAACGCCGCCAATGGCTGGAGATGGCGCACAAGGGCGCTGAAATTTCGCTCGCCAGATTGCTGTCGGAGCAGGGCTCGCAACAATCCAGGACGCGCGCGCTGGTCGAGGTGCTCGGTCTTGAGGTCGAGGATATCGACAGTTTGCGCGCCGAGTGTTTCGATATCAGCCATACCTCGGGCGAGGCGACCCAGGCGTCTTGCGTGGTGTTCCATCATCACACCATGCAAAACGGCGAATACCGGCGCTACAACATCAAGGACATCACGCCCGGAGACGATTATGCAGCGATGCGCCAGGTGTTGATGCGGCGCTACGAGAAAGTGGCTAACGGCGACGGCGTGATGCCCGATATCGTGCTGATCGACGGCGGCAAAGGCCAGGTTGAAATGGCGCGCCAGGTGCTGGCTGAGCTCGGGCTGGATATCAGCCTGATTGTCGGTGTCGCCAAGGGCGAGGGGCGCAAGGTCGGGCTGGAAACGCTGATCTTCGCTGACGGCCGCGCCGCACGCGAGCTGGGCAAAGAATCTGCGGCGCTGATGCTGATCGCGCAGATTCGCGACGAGGCGCATCGCTTTGCCATCACCGGCATGCGCGCCAAGCGGGCCAAGGCGCGCCAGAGTTCACGGCTGGAAGAGATTGAAGGGATCGGCGCCAATCGCCGCCAGAAGCTGCTGGCGCGCTTTGGCGGCCTGCGTGGAGTGGCGGACGCCAGCATTGAAGATATCGCCTCGGTCGAGGGAATTTCGCGGCTGCTGGCGGAGGAAATCTACAAGCAGCTGCACTGAGTGCTGCAGAATGTTGCATGCGCGCTCTTTGCTTGTCGCTTTTGCAGGTTTTGTTTCCCAACTGCGGCATACTCCTAGATAATTAGAAGAGCTGTTCTCTTACCGATAAAACTATTCATGCCTTTTTATGCCCTTTAATATTCCGATTTTACTGACCTGGTTGCGGGTTGCATTGATCCCGTTGGTGGTCGGCGTTTTCTATCTCCCTGATCTCGGTTTTTCAACATTGCAGTTGGGCTTGATTTCCAGCGTCATTTTTATCGTTGCCGCAGTGACCGACTGGTTCGACGGTTTTCTGGCGCGGCGCTGGAATCAGACTTCGGCTTTCGGCGCTTTCCTGGACCCGGTAGCAGACAAGCTGATGGTCGCCGGCGCCTTGCTGGTGCTGGTGCATCTGGGCCGGGTCGATCCCATCATCGCGTTTGTGATCATCGGCCGTGAGATCGCGATCAGCGCCTTGCGTGAATGGATGGCGCAGATCGGCGCGTCGAAATCGGTGGCGGTCAGCTCCATCGGAAAAATTAAAACCACCGCACAGATGGTCGCGATCCCGATGTTGTTGTATTATGGCGGCCTGCTTGGCATCGATACCCGTTTTTGGGGGCAGGTGCTGCTGTTGATAGCTGCGGTTTTGACGGTGTGGTCCATGTTTTATTATTTGCGCAAAGCCTGGCCGCTGATCAAGGAAACTACCGCTGCAAAAGAAAGCAACAAGCAGTGAAGTGAAGGTCGGTGTCTTGAAAAAAATCTGATGAATATTTTTCGAAATTATTGACAAGCGCTGTAGAACAACTATAATGTCGTCTCTGTTGTTGATGCAGAACAAGAAGTAAATGCGGGAGTAGCTCAGTTGGTAGAGCGCAACCTTGCCAAGGTTGAGGTCGAGAGTTCGAGACTCTTCTCCCGCTCCAGATTCAAAAAAGGAAGCTGGAACAAGCTTCCTTTTTTTATGTGAAATCAGTAGCTGATCGATTGCCTAGTTGATGTTAGTCTAGCCAATGCTGCTTTGATTTTACGGCAGGTACACCCCAGGCGGGGTAGCAAAGTGGTTATGCAGCGGCCTGCAAAGCCGTTTACGCCGGTTCGATCCCGACCCCCGCCTCCAAAAAATAAAGCCC
>NZ_JAGQEG010000033.1 GCF_018305005.1 Collimonas silvisoli | reverse complement strand
GGCGCAATCCGTTCGGATCTACAACCGGGAACGGCCGCATACGGCCCTGAAATACAAAACGCCCGATGCGGTGCATCGAGCGTTTGTGTTGCAATAAAACCTGTCAACCTATTTTAGGACTGGACACAGGCCAGAAATCGGTTCGCCGTTGCAGGGCGCTTGTTCTTTTGCGCCCTGCATGCAGATTAAATTACTTCATCTCTGCGGAGTGTGCCTCGGCAAACTGGGTGAAATCCAGTTCGCTGCGGTATCTGGACCACACTGTGAGCGTTACCATCGCAGCAAATCCTGCGACGATCAGGGCCGGGTAGGCGGCCAGCAATTGCACCAGCGAGTATTTCCAGGCCAGTGGACGGCCGACACCCAGCATTGCGGCGTAAAACCAGGATACTGCCGACACTGCTCCGGCGAAAATTGCCAGCATGCGCTGGTTGAACGCCATCTGCAGCAGCGAACCCGCCTTTTCCATGGCTGGCATCACCGCACTGTGGAGAACGAAGCCGTTAAGCGTCAACAGCGCCACGATGGTCAGTTTAGCCTGCATCTTGGGATTGGCAAAATACGTAAATCCTTTGGCAGAGACGTCAAGCCAAACGATTGCAAACCCGGTTATCCATAACGCAACGAGTGCCAGGGAAACCGTCTTTTTAAGGGAGTTCAAATGAGCAGCTTCCTGCTTTTCTGCAGTGTCGCCTTTAATGAGTTGATTGACCATGGCGATGTCACTGGTGAGAACAAGACCGATAGCGACACAACAAGCGATAAGGTGAAGATAAACGATACTCAGGCGAAATAATTCCATTGGGAATCCTTATTTAAATTGTGAAAATAATAGTTTGAGAGTCCCTCTTTATTTTTACAAATTCTTACAAAGTATAAAGTGGTGTTTTTCTAACTTCTCAAGAAAAGACGATAATTAATATTGCGAATTTAAAACTGTTGCGAATAGTTGTTAATTCCATCAAATGGGAATTGAGGCATTCGATCTCCTTTTAAGAATAGTGAAATACCCGGGCTAACAGGGCCTATTCACTAGGGGGATTCATCAAAAAACTGAGCGTGGAAATATATTGGCTCAAGAACAAAATTGCCGGCACGGAATGAAGATAAGCACGTGCCGAAAAATTTTGAAGAGTATAGCGCGATTTAGTTCAAATTAATTTCGGCTATTAACTTGATGAGTTTTTTTATAGAAACTATTATTGCTTGATTATTATCTGATATTTGAATATTTCAATTTCATGTGAGTAATTAATTTCTTATGATTGCTAATTAATATTTATAATATTTCAATTTCAGGATATTAATTATTGATTTATTTTTATTTAAATATGTTTATCGGATATTAAGGATGTTAGATAGGAATCGATATTCTCAACGGATGCAATATTAAGCAATATTTTGAAATGGTTCTCATTAACTACTCCAAAGAAGAGGGTAATAGGTGGTAATAGTACCCATGCCTGAATAGGGGTTTGCATCAAGTTCTTTGCTTGGGGTTTTAGCTTATATCTTTGCTATGGGGGGGCAAAGATGAAAAATAAAATACCATCACCCGTTTTTCTGCTGTGCTGGGCGGCGCTGTTAATCGCGCCGGATACGGCATGCGCCCAGGTGTATACCGGCGTGAGCGCAGGGGGGGCAGTTATTCTGTCTAATTTCAGCAGCCCTGAGGCGACGGAGTTATTGATATCGCCTTCAGAGGCAGGCAACGCGGCAGTCGATTCTGCCGCTGCACCGATCGAAAATATTTCTGCAATTCCCAAGGCTTTCAAAAACATGGTGGAGGATGCTGCGCGTCAGCATGGCCTTGACCCTAATCTGCTGCACGCCATGATCCAGGTCGAATCAGGTTATAACCCACGCGCCTTATCTCCGAAGGGGGCGCGCGGGTTAATGCAGTTGACGCCTGCAACTGCCCGCCGGTTTGGTGTTTCAAATGCATTCAATCCGCGAGAAAACATTCGTGCCGGTGCCGAATACATCCAGTGGCTGCTTAAATTATTTCAAGGCGATATAAAGCTCGCGCTGGCCGGCTATAACGCCGGTGAGCAAGCTGTGATCCGCGCCGGTTACCGGATTCCGAATTACAGCGAGACGCAGAAATATGTTCCAAAAGTGCTGGCGAATTACAGATAAAGGCGGCATTGCAAACCGGCGGCAGGGCCGGCGCATTCACTGCGGCTTTTAGCCGCGCTTGCAAATACGCAGCATCGCCGCGCTGGATATATTTTTTTCAGGTCATATCGACCTAACGATTGTTCGCCTAAACTAAATTTTAGTCGGACATACCCTACCGGATTCTGCGGGTGTTCATCCAATGACGGCTAGTGCCGGATGAATCAAAGTGGTAGGTATGAGCGAATGCCATAAAAAGTCCGAACGGAACAGGCATTCCACAGGGAGAGCTGGCATGCTGGCCTATCGTCGTGTAAATACGTCTTGGTTATCTGTGGCTGAATTGTGCCGCACCCATCCGCGTGCTGACGCTCTGATCGGCAGCGCTGTCTCGCTTGGCGTGATCCGAAGCGCCGTCTCAACCTCTATTCATCATCGCATTCATCAATCGGCACTCCAGCCTCGCTTCCTGGCGCCGCGGCTTCGATGGTAGACGTCCGCGGGTCGGCAGGAGGCGCTCAAATAAGAAAAGCCTAGAGGGAGTACGGCTATGTTGAAATTGCAGCAGGTGCTTGGCGTGATGCGGAAAATGCGCAGCGAGATCGAATTGTCGGAGCCGCAATTCGGCGAGCTCACGGACTTGTTCGGGATTTCGTCGCTTGTCGTCGATAACTTGGGCGTCATTTCCAGCATCAATGACAGCGCTGCCGAGATGCTCGGGTTCAAAGTGGCGGAACTGCTAGGCACGATGCTGATGCGGCTGGTTGTGGACGGCGGCAGCGCCCTCAGCAATCTGCTCAGTCAAAGCAGCGGCGTGTTCGAGCCATTCGACCTGGTTTTGCATGGCCGCAGCGGCCGCAAGAGTGCGGTGTTTGTGGTGCCGGTTCCGATCGATCATGGCGACGGCGCGACGCGTTCTATCTTGCTGGTCCTGACAGAAAAAGCCAAGCGCCAGGCTTCGTCGCATACGCTGCAGCACTCCGAACTGGAACTTCAGCATTTTGCCAATCGCCTGATTGTCGCCCATGAGGTCGAGCTGAAACGTGTTTCGTCGGAATTGCACGACGGTATCGGACAGGTGCTGGCGATGATCAAGTTCATGGTCGAAGACGCCTCGCGCAGGCTGAAACAGGGCAAGGTGCAGGAGGGCGGGCACATTCTCGACGAGACCGTGCAGCGCCTGCGCGACGCGATGGATGACGTCAGGCGCCTTTCCAGCGAGCTGCGGCCCAGCACGCTCGATGATCTGGGTTTGATTCCGACCATAGAAGGGCATTGCCGCAAATACGAGGATGCCTACGACAACATAAAGCTGGAACGCCATCTGAACGTCGAGGAAGCGGAGATTCCAGCGCATCTCAAGTCGGAAATCTTCCGCATCGTCCAGGAGGCGATGAACAATGCCGCCAAGCACGCCTGCGCCTCAACGGTCGCGGTCTCGATGCTGAGCGATCACGGCAACCTGATCCTGGGCATTCGCGACAACGGTATCGGCTTCGACGCCAAGCAATTTGCAGGCGGGCCGGTCAACCAGCAGGGTATCGGCTTGCGCAGCATGCGCGAGCGGGCGGAGTCTACCGGCGGTTTTTTTGCGATCAAATCCGCACCCGGCAGCGGCACCACGGTGGAGGTTCGCTGGAAGCTCCATTCGGTGGTGATGCGCGGGGGGACCAACGGCATGCAGTCGAATTGATGAAGTCATGGCGCCGCAGCACGGAGCGCAATGATATTGGGATGGCGCTGGGTTGGACAGAAAAATGGGAGTCGGCGACCACGGTTGTAGATGAAGTAAACGGCGAGGTTCCGAGCGCATGGCGCTGGCGGAACATGATGGAGGTCATATGTTCAGCACACAGTTATTTAGCCGCGGCTTGTACGCGCTGCTATTGGTATTCTTTGCATCGCCGGTATACGCCCAGTCGTTCCGGGTGCAATGCCCGACCAGCACGGTGCTCCATCCTGCCGTCGCCACGGCGGGTGTCAGCGGCGCCATCAAATGCCAGCAGATTTCGGGTGGCGACGGTTACTCCACGATGGGCGACGGCAATCAGACCTATATGTTCTCTTTCGGTCCCTTGTCCGGCCTGGCCGACATCAGGAACGGCATGCCGGGTACGCAGCCGGCGTCGGTGTTCAACACAATCGGCGATCCGGTCGGCGATCCGACCTTCAACGGCGCGGTCGGCCTCACCCCTGATCCGGATTCGATTCCCGCCGGTCAGATTACCGGCCATGTCGATCCGCGGCCGATCATGGATATCGGCGTCATGAACGGCAACATCCCGGCGCCGACCATGGCGATCGACGAGGATGACGAATTCTATCTGACCCTGACCAACGTCGGCATGATCATGCGTCCCGACCTGTTCGAGAAGCACACCGTGCACTTCCACGGTTATCCGAACGCCTCCTCGTTCTATGACGGTGTGCCGGACGCTTCGGTCGCCATCAATATCGGCGCCAGTTTCACTTATTACTACCTGGCGCCGGAAGCGGGCACCTATTTCTGGCATTGCCACATCACGCCGCCGGAACACCTGCAGATGGGCATGGTAGGCCAGATCTATGTGCGGCCGCGCCAGAATCGGGTGGCCAGCGGCACGCTGTATGCCGGCTTGCTGGCGCAACAGGGTGATGCGCGCACCAGGTGCGCTGGCGACATCCTGTGCCCGGCGCCGCTGCCGCCGGTTAATACAACCACGCATCTCAACAACAAATCTGGCACGCCGACACTGTACGCCTACAACGACGGCGACGGTTCGACCGCCTATGACGTCGAGTATCCGGTACAGATCCACGGTTTCGATCCCAACTTCCACTTCGTCGGCATGACCTTCAATCCAGAGGCGTTTACCGACATGAAGGACAAGCACTTCCTGCTGAACGGGCGCAGCTACCCGGACACCGTGACGCCAGGCCCGATGTCGACCGAAGTGTCGGACGGCACGCAGCATTTTTCGCAGCCGCTGCCGACCATCATCAATATTCCGCTTGGCGGCAAGGCCTTGCTCAGAATCTCGGATCTCGACGTTACCGAGTTCCAGACGCTGGCCTCGCTTGGCATCCCGATGCACGTGATCGGTTTCAACGCACGCTTGCTGCGCGACTTGTCCGGCAACGACCTGACCTATAACACCAACTCGATCACGCTCGGCGGCGGCGAGTCGATCGACGTCATCCTGGACGCCAGCGACACCGTCAACCACCCGGTCGGCGCGGTGTATTACCTGTACACGCCGAACCTTGATCACCTGTCGAACGATGCCGAGAATTTCGGCGGCTTGATGACTGAGGTCCACATCTGCAACAGCGTGAACCCGACCACCAAGTCCTGCGTCTAGGAGAACAGCCGTGAGCCACATAATCGACAACCATCGGAGCGCGAAGTTTGCGCGGCTCGCCGCGCCGTTTTTGCTGCCCTTGCTGCTCTTGCTGCTCTGTCCGCCGGCGGTGCAAGCCGCCGCTCCGGGCATCACGGGGACGACATTCAATCTGAATGCGGCGGACAGCACTATCAGCCAGCCCGACGGCATGAACGTCTATTCCTGGGGCTACGGCTGCAGCACGGCGCCGTCCGGCTTTTCGCCGGCAGGGATGCCGGGGGCGGCCTGCCCGAGCATGCAGGTGCCGGGGCCGACCCTGATCGTTCACCAGGGCGACAGGGTGACGCTGGTACTTACCAACAACCTGCCGGCCGCGGCAGGCAATACCTCGATCCTGTTCCCCGGATTCAATGTCTGCACCGCCGTCATGAACCCGGACGGATCTTGCCCCGCCACGCCAACCGGCGTACCTGGCCTGCTGACGCGGGAAGCGGCGCACGGCGGTTCGGTCACCTACAGCTTCATCGCTAGCACGGCGGGTACCCATAGCTACTACAGCGGCACCCAGAGCGACCTGCAGATCGAGATGGGACTGTACGGCGCGATCATCGTGTTGCCGACCGCAGTGCCGGCCGGTTGCCGCGCCGTCGCCGCGACATTGCCGGACGGCCAGCCCGACTACCGCAACGCCGCAGCGGCTTACAACCACAGCGCCAGCTGCTACGACCGCGAGTACCTGTTCCAGTTCGCCGAGATGGATCCGCGCATCCACTCCCAGGCGCAGCAGCAGGCTGGCGTGGCGTGCGCCCAGTCCACCGGTTGCATGGTGGTCGAGACCGAGCCCTACCACCCAGCCTATTTCCTGATCAACGGCCGCTCCATGCCTGACGACATGGATCCGAACTACGCGGTGCAGTACCCGCACCAGCCGTACAACGGCAATCCGCACATGCATCCCGGCGAGCTGGTGCTGTTGCGGGTGATCGGCAACGGCCGCTGGCAGCATCCGTTCCACGAGCACGGCAACCACGTCCGCATTCTCGCCCGCGACGGCAACCTGCTGCTCAGCCAGACCGATCCGACCAAGCCGGCCGGACCGCTGCTGTTCACCACCACCACCACGCCGGGCCTGGCGATGGACGGCATCTTCTACTGGACCGGCAGAGGGCTGAACTGGGACGTCTACGGCCATACCGCCGGCGCGCTGTACACCGACCAGGCATTCCCGGCTTACCTCGGCAAGCCGGTGGTCTGCATTCCGGACGCCAACGGTTATTACACGGCGGATCCGCTCGCGCCTAACTACTACGAGTGGTGCCAGGATCACGACAAGCCGCTGGAGGCGCATGCGTTCGGGGCGGTCGGCAGCGGCGGCCCGGTGACGCTGCCCGATGCGAACATCCTGACCGACGGTTTTTGGTATGGCGGCAGTCCTTATCTCGGGCCGGATGCGACCGCCCGCGCTGTCGGCCCCGCGAGTTCTATTCCGCCCAACAACACGCAGGCTAACCCGTCGAAGAGCGAAGCAGGCTTTGCCTTCATGTGGCACTCGCACAATGAACGCGAGATCACTACCAGCAATATCTTCCCGGGCGGCATGATGATGATGATGCTCGTGGATCCGCAGGCTTTCTTGATAAACGAAGCCAATTAGAAGCAGGAGAAATGCGATGAGAACCAATCAGGTCAAAGCCATGCTGTCAGGCTTGGTCAAGGCAGGACTAGCGGCATCGATGTTAGTCATGGCGAGTGGCGGGGCCTTCGCACAGAGCGTCAATCTGACGGCGCGGGCCGCCAACGCCACGCTCCCGGATGGACAACTGGTGCCGATGTGGGGTTACGCCTGCAGCGCAGTTGCGGTGGCGCCTGCCACTTGCGCTGCCGCTAACCCGAACGCCGGGGCAGCCTGGTCGCCGGTGGTGATTACCGTGCCGCCGGGAGCCCTGACCATCAATCTCACCAATAGCCTGCCGGCCAGCGTGCCGACTTCGCTGGTGATCGTAGGGCAGCTGGGCGGCGGCCTGGGAAGTACCGCAACCAGCACGCCAAGCCCTACGCATTCGGCGAAGACTGCGACCACCTGGCCCGTCGCTAACGCGGTGTTAACCCCGCCAGCAAAGTTCACGCCGCCGGCCCAAGGGCCCCGGGTGCAGTCGTTCGCTACCGAAGTAGCGTACGGCATGACCCAGTCCATGACCTGGAATAACCTCAAACCCGGCACCTACCTGATCGAGTCGGGCACGCATCCTTCGATTCAGGGACCGATGGGCCTGTACGGCGTGCTGGTGGTAAGGACTCCTGCCAACGGTCCTGCCCAGGCCCAGGCGTATCCCGGTATCGGCTACGATGCCGATGTGCCGCTGCTGCTGAGCGAAATCGACGCTGCGCAAAACACCGCTGTGGCGACGGCAGTAGCGACTACCGGCTTCAGCGAGACAGCGGTATGGTCGGGCCAGCCCGGCGGCTGCGGCAATCCGGCCTCGCCGACTTTTCACACCTGCTATCCGCCAGCCGTGAATTACGATCCGCGCTACTACCTGATCAATGGCGTCAGCTTTGACCGCGGCAACGAAACCAGGTCCGCCATTTCGATTGTCGCTCCTGCCGCTACCGGCCAGGTTTTGCTGCGTTTCGTCAACGCCGGCCTGCGCATGCATGTGCCTGCTGTGGTCGGCGCGCAAACCGGCAACCCGGCAGTTTCCGGCTTCTCGCTCATCGCTGAAGACGGCAATCCGTTGCCCGGCATGCACAGGGTCCAGAGCGAAGTATTCATGGCCGCCGGCAAGACCTACGATGTGATGATGAATGCCCCGGCTGCGGGGGGCCTGGCGCTGCCCGTGTTCGACCGCCAGCTCAGCCTGTCCACCAACAATCAGCGCGACGGCGGCATGCTGGCCTATGTCAGCGTCAACGGCGGCGCGCTGCCGGTGGCGGCCGGCACCCAGAATGCGATTGCCAATCCTGACAATTACTTCCTGGTCCCTGGCAATACCCTGACCGTCTCGGATCCTGCCAAAGGCGTGATCGCCAACGACATCCGGGTCTACGGCGTCAAGGTGGCGACGCCGCCTGCCGGCGGCGTGCTCACCTTGAATCCGGACGGCACGTTTACCTATGTGCCGAATGCCGGCACCGTCTCCGACAGCTTTACCTATATGGCGAACGGCAACCCGGCGATCACGGCGCAAGTGACCCTGGCCGCCTGTACCGCCGCCTCCGGCTGCCTGAGCGGCGCGCCGATTGCCAACAACGACAGTTACACCAGCTACGTCGCCTCGCGGCTGCAGATCAGCCCGCCCGGCGTGCTGGGCAACGATAAGGATCCCGGCGGACATCCCTTGCATGCCTCCGCCGCCACCAATGTCGTCGGCGGCACTGTGACCCTGAACCCGGACGGCTCTTTCAACGCGGCGCCGGCGACCGTCCCCAGCGGCGCCTCTACCGCGACGGTGTCATTCCAATACACAGCAATCAATTCGCAGAACACCAGTTCGGCTCCGGCCACCGTGACTGTGACATTCAAGGGCGGCAGCGGCCTGGTCGTCAAAGTATTTGACGCGCCCAGCGTGAAGACGACGACTCCGGTTCAGCTCAACGACTACCGCTGGATCATCGAGGAAGACCGCACCTTCCAGATCGACCCCGCATGCCAGGTGAACTCCGCCACGCGGCCGGCCACTTGCCCGCCCATGCCGGTGCCTAGCCTCGGCGCCAGTTTCCATGTCAGCTACATGCCGGTAGTGGCTTCCGGCTGTGTCGGCAAAGTCGCTTGCGAGGCAGGGCAGACGGTGTTCGACCCGGTCAGCAATGCGCACGTGCCAGCCGTGTGCGACATCGGCAACGGCACTTGCCGTACCACCGCTGTGCAACAGGTCGCAGTCGACCCCAGCCAGGTCGCTCTAGACCCGGCCAAGCATTACTACATCTCGATTTTGCCGGGCGACGCCGGTAACTCATTCAGTAGCGGTGCAGGCGCTCCGAAACCGGTCGATCCAAGCAACCCGACCGGGCCGCAGCGACAATTCAGCATCGCTCTGGATTGCTCTTCAGGCCCTGGCGGCGCGGATTTTGCACCTGGAAGCGGAGCCTGCGGCCACAGCATGAGCGGCGCACCGATCGCACCCGCCATGAAAACGGTCAACGTGCTGGTGCCGCAAACGCCGATGCAGACTGCCAAGATCTCGGTGTTTGTGTTCGAGGATGACGCCCCTCTGAATGGTGAATTCGACGTCAGCGGCGGCATCGCCACCGCTGCCTTCGGGACAGCCCGCGAGCCCGGATTGGGAGGGTTTGAGATCAAGCTTTGGGACGATGCCGGCGCCACCGGCGACCCGACCGGACAGATGAGCTACGACATGTTCAACATGCCGCTATCCAACTCCCTGCAGGGAATGATCGATCCCTCCACCGGACTCAATGCCTGCCCGATTTCAGCGTCGACCGACGGACTGGTCGGCATGATTCCAACTTGTCCGAAATACGAGTCGGATGGCAAGACCTTCTCGCCCCTGGTCGGGCAGGCCATCATTGCCAACCTGATGCCCGGCAAATACGCTGTGGTCGCCACGCCGGCAGCCGATCGTATCGCCCGGGGAGAGGAGTGGCACCAGACCAACACGCTGGACGGACAAAAATCCCATGACGCTTTCATCAAGATAGGCGGGCCAGCCTACTTCCAGGAGTTCGGCCCGGCCGGCTTCCACGTCGTCATCGGCTTCGCCAATCCGAAAATCATCAATGACCGCCGCACCAATGCGCAGGCAACCGGGATGTGCGACGCCGCCCCATCCGGCAGCGGCATCTCGTGCACCAATTCGGTCACGGGCAGGATCACCAATCTGCACTACAGCCGTCCGCCTAACGAACATCTTTACGGCAGCGGCTCGCGCAGCTCCTTGAGCTTCACCCAGTGCTATGTCAGCCTGGGCGATCCGGACGGCGAGGATATTGCCTTCACCAAGTGCGACGCCGACGGCAAGTTCAGCTTCAGCGGTATCCCCAACGGCACCTTCAGGCTGACCGTGCTTGACCAATGGAACGACCAGATCGTCGACGGCCTGGCGACGGCGGTGCAACTGACGGGGAATCAGGTGAAAGACGTCGGCGATCTGCCGGTGCTGCAATGGCACACCAATCTCTACACCCGGACCTTCATCGACCTCAACGGCGACGGCGTGTCCCAAGCTGACGAGCCCGGACTGGGGCTGGTGCCGACCATCGTCCGCTTCCGCGATGGCAGCATTTCCAATTTCGGCACCACGGACCTCAACGGCTATGTGCCGTTCAACGAAGTGTTCCCCTTGTTTAACTGGTATGTGGTGGAAGCCGACACGACGCGCTTCAAACAGACCGGCGTGCACACGGTGTATGACGCCGGCGGCCCGCCGGACGGCACCCCTGGCGGCGGCGCCTCGACCATCGCCGCGAACTTTGCCAACACGCTGGAATCGGCCACGGCCCATCTCCCTGTAGCGCAACGGGTACCGGGTGCGGTGTATTGCGACAATGCGGACTGCACCGGCTTTTCGATCCAGAACGGCCCCGGCAGCAGTGCCGCCAATCCGTCCACCGGCAGCATCCAGCCGCCGTCGGTGACCACGGTCGGCTGGCAAGGCTTCTCCGGCCAGAGCGCATTCATCGAGTTCGGCAAGACGCCGTTCGCGCCGACTGAGAACGGCGGCATCAAAGGCGAGGTGATTTACGCCTCGACCCGGCCATTCGACGATCCCACGTTGCTGATCCACACCAAGTGGACGCCGAACGTGCCGAACGTGACCGTCAACCTGTATCAGAAGAACACGGCCCCGGACGGCAGCGCTACCTTGACGCTGGTCGATACCACCCAGACCAGCAGCTGGGACGATTGGGCCCAGGGTTTCCGCTCGGACGGCGTGCCCAATATGAACTGTCCGGGCCAGGAAAGCACCGATCCCTTCTTCTTTACCTTGAAGGGCACGACCCAGTGGCTCGATCCGTCGCACCGTGCCCTGCCAGCAAATGGCCAGTTCAAGTGCTATGACGGCATGCATGCTTTCAACCAGCTGCAGCCTGCGCCTTTCGACGGGATGTATCATTTCCCCAGCGTGACGGCCACCAGTACAACCACCGGCAAGCCGACCGCCAGCAACTGTACCGTTTGCGTCGCCAATCCGAGCGGTGACGGCACCGTCATGCTGCCCGCTGGCAAGTACGTGGTGGAAATCATCGTGCCGCCTGGCTATGAACTGGTGAAAGAGGAAGACAAGAACATCCTCATCGGCGACAACTACATTGCACCGGTGACGCAGCAGTTCGCCGGCATCGGCAACATCTTCATCGTGCCCGACCAGGCCGCGGTGAATTCCTCCTATAACCAGAACAATGCGCAGAATCCGACCCAGGATCTGGGCTCGACTACTTTCCCCCGGCATGAGGGCGACACCGGCAGTGTCGAAGCCTTCTGGCCCTGCGTCGGCGCACTGCGCATCGTGCCCGACTATATGAGCTTGTTCCCGGGGGCACAGGAAGTAGCGCCGTTCGCGGGGGCTTCGCGGCACCTGTGCGACCGCAAGGAAGTGCAGCTGGATAACCAGATGACGGTGCTGGCGAAATTCTGGGTGTTCAGTTCCGCCCACGTCGCAGCGCACTACACTGGCTTCATGCTGGACGATTTTTCTTCCGAATTCGATCCGTACTCGCCGCAGTTCGGCGAGAAATTCGCGGTTCCGAACGTGCCGATCTCCTTCAAGGATTTCGCCGGCAATGAAATATCCCGCACGTATTCCGACCAGTGGGGCATTTACAACGGCTTGAATTATTCGACCTGGCAAGTCAATCCGCCGAATCCAACCGGCTACGCCCCCACCATGATGGTCGTCTGCATGAACGACCCAGGCCCGATCCCCGATCCGGCGCACCCTGGCCAGACCATGCTCGACCCCTTGTTCAATCCGGCCTACAGCCAGTTCTGTTACGAGATTCCGTTCATGCCCGGATCGACCCAGTACATGGATACGCCGGTGGTGCCGGTCTCGGCCTTCGCCGAAGGCTACAACCCGCCTGACTGCGCCTATCCGGACGCTACACCTGCCATTTCGACAGTGGCTGGCGATACGCTTGCCGGCGGCGGCGCCGGTCCCTGGGTCAAAGTGGCGGGTAGCGTACTGACGATCAACACGATCAATAACACCGGTGACGCCACGGTACTGAACCATGCCTACTCCGGACCTTCAGCCACCACGGCGCCCTACAACCAGAAGTTCATCACGCGCCACTATGGTTTCGGCGCAACGCAGGGCAGCGGATCGGTAACGATTGGCGGCGTCAATGCGACGGTGACCTCATGGAGCGATACGCAGATCAAGGTGCTGGCGCCGTTGTTGAGCCCGGCGCAGTCGAGCTGCCCGATCCAGCAACGCGGCACGCTGCTGCCGGCCACTTGCGGCGAGCTGGTGATCACGGCCGGCAACGGCAAGAAATCGATCGACACGGTTACCGTGACCATCGGCGGCAACACGCCGACTTACATCAATGGCGAAAATGCCGCGGGTAACGCTATCCAGAGCGCGATCGACAACGCTACCCCAGGCGACATGCTGATCGTCGGCCCGGGCACCTATAGCGAAATGCTGCTCATGTGGAAGCCGCTCCGCCTGCAAGGCGTAGGCGCTGCCTCCGTGACGGTCAACGCCAACACCCACCCCTCGGGCAAGATGGATCCTTGGCGGCGCCAGGTTGACTGTCTGTTTGGCGTGTCACTCAACGGTGGCGTGATTTCATCGGGCAACCCTTATGACCCGACCGGCACATACTCTTGTGCGCCGACCATGCAGCGCAAGGTGGATGGGATACCGGGTGAGCCTGTTATCAGTTGGGACAGTAACCTTAACGGCAATCTGGGCGAGCTCCTGATAGAACCCACGCTGCTGGGCGCATATGAAGGCGCAGCCATCACGGTCCTGGCAAAAGGAGCACGGGACGTGCTGGTAGGCGGCGTGCTGCAAGCCGACCCCAACTGCTTCGGCACGACTGACGACGCCGTCTGCACGCAGCTCACTTTCCCTCCCAGCAACGCGGATTGCACCAACTATCCAAGCGACTTCTTCTGCAACCCGTCGCGCATCGATGGCATCACTTTCACCAATAGCTCTCAAGGCGGCGGCGGCATCTTCTTGCACGGCTGGAACCACTATACGGAAGTCTCCAACAACCGGGTCTTCGGCAATGCCGGAACGCTCACCGGCGGCATTACCGTTGGCCTGGTGGAGGTTCCGCCCGGGACCATGTCTGCGGATGGCATCACCCAGTTACCGTTCGAGTACAACACCCATGTGAACGTGCATCACAATGCGGTCATGTTGAACGCTGCCTACGGCGACGAAATCAACTCGACCACGCCGTCCTCGGCCGGCGGCGTCACCTTCTGCTCGGGCGCCGATAACTACCGCTTCAACTACAACTGGGTGTGCGGCAACATGAGCAGCGGCGACGGCGGCGGTGTCGCGCACTTCGGCTTCAGCTATAACGGCGACATCTCGCATAACTGGGTCCTGTTCAACCAGAGCAACAATCCGACCTTGCCCACCTACGGCGGCGGCATCATCGCCCAAGGCGTGCCCCCGGACGGTACTTTCTGCGAGAACTCGGTGATCGACATGGACTGCGCGCCGGAGCTTGCCGACGGCGCCGGGCCCGGGCTGATGATCGACAGTAACCTGATCGTCGGCAATACCGCCGAAAGCGGTAAAGGCGGCGGCCTGCGGCTGCAAAGCATCAACGGCACCGACGTCCAGCGCAGCCCTCACAGGCCGAATGACTGGTATAAGGTCACCGTCACCAACAACATCATTGCGAATAACGTCGCCGGCTGGGCCGGAGGCGGCGTCTCGCTGCAGGATGCGGTGCGCGTCAACATCATCAACAACACGATCGTTTCCAACGACGCGACTGCTTCGGCAGGAGTACTGTTCAACACGGCCGCAGCCACCCAGGCCAATGTAGGCCCACCGCACTGCACCACAGTTGGCGCGGACACGACCTGCAGCCCGACCACCACCTCGCAATATGAGCCGGCAGGTCTGGAGACGGCGCGCAACACGCCAAACCTGATCGCGGCACAGACCGGCGTTAATTGCTCTGCCAACCCGGTGCCGAGCGCGTGTTTCTCGAACCCGGTGCTGACCAATAATCTGTTCTGGCAGAACCGCTCGTTCTATATCACCGTTGGCGGCCCTAATCCAGCAATACCGGGCTTGCAAAACCTGGTGACGCTGAATCCGGCCTTGAACCAGGCCGGCCATCAAACGGGCTATTGCGACCCTAACGCGGTCTACTGGGACATCGGCGCCTTTGGCGACGGGGGGCCGAGCGACCATGGCTCGGGCTTGGCGCTCAGCCCGCGGTACTCGATCCTGACTGACGCCGCCGACTATCCGGGGGCACACAACCTGGGCGCCAATCCAGGCGTTGTCAGTCAGTACTGCAACGGTTCGCGGGTGCCGCCGGAAGGTGGCGGCAACGGCTACGCCGTGCCTCCAGGCATCGCCGATGCGGTCCTGCCCAACCCCTTGTTCACCTTGATGCCTGCGGCAACGCCGGATGAAGGCAACCAGTGGATCAATATGTTCTACGGACCGCTGTCTTTGTCCAATACGACCGTCGCATCCGGGGCTCCCGGCTACGGTGCGCCGCTTGGCAACTACTCCATTGCGGCGGGGTCGCCGGCGATCAATACCGCCACCGGGGTCAATGCGCCTCCATATGACATCTTTGGCACCAGAAGGCCGCAAGCCGGCGGCTACGATATCGGCGCGGTCGAGTTGGCGGTAGCGCCCGCCCCGATCGCAAATGTAACGCCGATCGCATTGGCGTTCGGAAATGCAGTGCTCAATAACGCAACGCCGGTCGCATTGCTATTCCGAAATACGGTGGGCGATAAAGAAAAAGATAAATTAACGTCGATCTCCTCGCTGTTCCAAAATGCTGGGATCAATATGACCAGAGAGTCGCGAACCCTGATGCTGCACAACACCGGAAACGCCGCACTGAAGGACATCAGCCTGACATTCACCGGGCCGTTCGCCCGGGCGACGCCAGGCGGCTCCTGCCATGCGGTCCTGGCCGCCCATGCCAGGTGCACGATCAATGTAGTGTTCGCGCCGACTGCGGCGGGTACCGCGAGCGGAACCTTGGTCATCAAGGCTAACGTCCCTATCTCGGGTTCACCGGTGCGTCTCACTGGAACCGCTCGACGCAAGGGTGTTAAAGCTTAGGTGATGCTGCCCGCGGGAGGAACCCGGCGGGCAGTCTGGAAATCTTCCGCTGGTGGGCCGGGTGCGATCGGCACCCGGCTGTCATCGACGGCAACGTGTTTGAAGGAGAAATAGCATGAAACTCTATCTGCTCGTTCCTTGGTGCGCAGCAGTTGCTTTGCCGCTGGCGGTCACGGCCGAACCACCGGTGGATGAAGCAGCACTCGGCGAAATGGAAGCCATCGTTGCCCGATGCGGCCAAGTCAATCCGACCGACAGCGCCAAGTACAAGGAATTGCTGACGCCCTTGATTTCCGATATGCCTGATGCAGACATTGAAGCTGCACGCAGGACTGAGGCGTATCGGCAGGCCTATGAGGCTATCTCCGAGCAACTAAGGAAGGCAACCAAGGATGAGGTGGTAGCGGCGTGCGCCGACGCCCTCGCGGCAAATAACTAGCGCAAGAGGGGCCAACGTCGCCAACGTGGCCAACGTGGTCAACAGGGAAAAACATGAACATGTCCGCAGAGACAGTGAGATCAGCGACGATGGCGGCCATCGCGACGCTGCTGGCGTGCAGCCTGTGGGCCGCTGCGGCCTCGGCGCGATCCGCCCAGTCACAGCAGACTCCGGCGGCTGTTCCTGGCGCTGCGCGGCCGGCGGCCGGCAAGTCTTCTCCCTATCAGCCGGTGAAGATACCGAGGCACGCCAAGACTTTCTACCAGGCTTACGGCGGTGTCGACAATCTGATCGTGCGCCGCACCGCATCGGGCAACCTGATTCGCTTCAGCTACCGGGTTATCGACCCGGTCAGAGCCAAGGCATTGAGCGAAAAGATTGCGACGCCTTACCTGCTCGGGCAAAAGAGCCATGCCTTGCTGCAAATCCCGGTCATGGACAAAATCGGCCAGCTGCGGCAGACCGGTACGCCGGAAATCGGGCAGGAGTATTGGATGGTGTTTTCCAACAAGGGCAATCTGATTAAAGCGGGGGACCGTGTCAATGTGGTGATCGGTTCCTTTCATTTTGACGGGCTGCTGGTTGAATGATCAGCTGCGAGCGATTTGTGATGGATGAGTCGAGATAAATAAGTAAGCCGAGATAAATAAGTTAAGGAGGATGCACTCATGAAACGATTTCTCTTGCTGGCTTTTGGCCTGGCGTCACTTGCGGCCACGCCCGCCATGACAGTTGCAGCCACCGCAGCCGCCAAACCCGCAGCCGCTAAGCCTGCAGCTAAAAAAGCTGTAGCAGCCGTCAGCGCGCCGGCAAGCCGCTTGAGCGCAGCGCAGATCGTCGACAAGAATGTGGCGGCGCGCGGCGGGCTGCAAGCCTGGCGCGCAGTCGGCAGCATGAGCATGTCGGGGAAAATCGATGTCGGCGGCAAGCAGGAGGTGTCGTTGCCGTTCGTGATGACCATGAAGCGGCCGCACAAGAGCCGCTTCGAACTGCGCTTCCAGGAGCAAACGGCAGTGCAGGTCTACGATGGCGTGCAAGGCTGGAAGGTGCGGCCCTACCTGGGCCGCGACGAAGTCGAGCCTTACACCCCTGCCGAAGCCAAGTCGGCCGCTGCCTCGACCGAGCTGGACGGGGCGCTGATTGATTACGCCGCCAAGGGCTCGACGGTTGAATTGCAAGGCATGGAACAGGTGGAGGGGCACAGCGCCTACAAACTGAAGCTGACGACAAAAGACCACGTCGAGCGGCACTTGTGGATCGACGCCAAGAGTTTCCTGGAACTCAAAATCGAAGGCGAACCGCGCAAACTTGACGGCAGGATGCACAACGTCGCCATTTACTACCGCGACTACAAGACCGAAAACGGCTTGACCGTGCCGTACCTCCTGGAGACGGTCGTGGCCGGCGCCAAAGCCAGCCACAAGATCAGCATTCAGCACGTAACGCTGAATCCACCCACGACTGACGCCATGTTTGCCAAACCGCAGCTGGCGGTAGCCAAGGTATCCAGCCAATAAGGGATGGCCGACCATGAACCTGCCTTCAAACCGGATCGTACGGTGGGTGCTTTCCACTTGTATTTTCGCTTGTGTTTCAACGCTCGCCTGTGCCGAGGAGCCGGCGGCGGGGCCAAGCAGCGAGCCTGGTTTGAGCGCGGCCCAGATCGTCGAGAAAAACGTTGCCGCGAGGGGCGGGGCGGACGCCTGGCGCAAGATCCAGACCATGATCTGGGTCGGACACGTCGAGAGCGCGAATGTGGTGCTGCCGACTCTGCCGTTTGTGCTTGAACTGAAACGTCCAAACAAGACGCGCTTTGAAATCACGGCGCTCAATCAGGTGGCAGTGCGCGTGTATGACGGCGCCAATGGCTGGAAACTGCGTCCGAGCCGCAACGGCAAGCCGGATCTGCAACCCTATACAGCGGATGAGCTGAAGTTTGCGCATGAGGAACAGGTCATCGATGGGCCGCTCATCGACTATCAGGCCAAGGGGATTGCCGTGGCCTTGGACGGGCTGGATGAAGTGGAGGGGCATAAGGCCTATCGGCTGAGCGTCAGATTGCCGTCCGGCGTCAGTCATCACGTGTGGGTCGACGCCGAGACTTTTCTGGACCTCAAATACGACCGCGAGACCCACACCGCGCTCGGCCATTCAGCGACGGTATCGGTGTTTTACCGCAACTACCAGAAGGTCGAAGGTTTGCAGATTCCGGCCACGATTGAAACCGGCGTAGGCACGGCCCAACGCAAGAATAAGCTGGTGATTGAAAAGATCGCTCTCAATCCGCCATTGGAAGACTGGCGCTTCGGCAAGCCCGGCACGCAGGGGCGTACCAATGCGGTTTCGATAGGCGCCGACACCGAGCAGGCAGTCCGGGAAACCGGCCGGCCGGCCCGTTAGCCATGGCCGCGCAACTGTCGAGGCTGAGCGCTGAGCCGATCTGGCCGGCTCGGCCGATGCTCGGCAGAGAAAGCGGTTTTGCAAGGATAAGAATATTTTTTCGAGGGGTTGTTTTGGCACAAGTGTGGCGGCCCGCATCGCTCGCGCTTGTGCCTTTTTTTGCGTTGGTGTTGGCGTTGGTGTTTCATGCCGGCGCCCTGTGCGCCGCGCCGCTCGCACTGGCGCCGGCCAGCGAGGCCAGCGGCGGCGCGCCGGCAGACGCCGGCGAAGCGATCTTCCGGCACGGCATACAGGGCTCGGGTCAGCCGCTTGAGGCCACCCGCGAGGCCGGGGTGCGGCTGCAGGGCGCCGCTGCGGCCTGCATCAATTGTCATCGGCCCAGCGGCCTTGGCGCCAAAGCCGGCCGCGACATCATCCCGCCCATCACCGGTCGTTATCTGTTCCATCCGCGCGCCAAAGACATGGCGGATCTCGACCTGCCCTACGTCGACGGCATACGCGCCGATCGCGAGCCGTACACCGATGAGACCATCGCCAGGGCGATCCGCGCCGGCATCAACTCGGAAGGCAAGCCGCTCAGTTACCTGATGCCGCAGTTCGCGCTGAACGACGCCGACATGGCGGCGCTGATCGCTTATCTGAAGCGTCTCGATCAGCGCCGGCCGCGCGGGGTCACGGATACGGTACTGCACTTTGCCACCATCATTACGCCGGATGCAGATCCGGTGAAACGGCGCGGCATGCTCGCTGTGCTGGAACAATACTTCACCGACAAGAACGCCTTCCCGCTTGGCGCCACGCCACCCTTGCGCACCTCGCGCAGAATGATGTTCATGGTGAATCGCCGCTGGCAGTTGCACGTCTGGGAACTGACCGGCCCGGCGGCAGGCTGGGAAGAGCAACTGAAACAGCATCTGGCCGCGGAGCCGGTGTTTGCGGTGGTGTCGGGGCTGGGCGGCAAGAACTGGGCGCCGGTTCATGCCTTCTGTGAGCATGAGGCGGTACCCTGCCTGTTTCCCAACGTCGAGACGCCGGTAGGCGGTGACAGCGATTTCTATTCGCTGTATCTGTCCAAGGGCGTATTGCTGGAAGCAGAACTGATCGCAAAAAATATTCTCGATGCAGATAGTGCTAAGGGGGTGAAGAGCGTGCGCCAGATCTATCGCGCCGGCGACAGCGGCGAGGCGGGCGCCCAGGCGCTCGCCGTGGCGCTCAAACATCGTGGGATTGCGGTGTCGAGCCGGGTTCTCGAATCCGGCGAGAGTATCGCCAAGGCGCTCAAGGGAGGGGCGCGCACCAATACGCTGGTGCTGTGGCTGCGCCCGGCCGATATCGCCGCGCTCGAAACTATCCCCGCGCCGGCAGCGTCGACTACCGTCTTCATGTCGGGGCTGATGGGCGGTCTTGAGCAGGCGCCGTTGCCGTCGAGCTGGCGCTACAGCACACGTCTGGCCTATCCGGTTGATCTGCCGGAGCGCCGCCGCTACCGGGTCGACTATGCGTTCGGCTGGTTCTCGATCCGGCATATTCCTGTGGTGGCGGAGCAGGTTCAGGCTGACACCTATCTTGCCTGCGGGCTGCTGGCGGAGACGCTCAGCCACATGGTCGATACGTTTGTCGGCGACTATCTGGTCGAGCGCATCGAGGACATGCTGGAACGCCGCATCCTCACCGGCTACTATCCGCGCCTGACGCTGGCGTCGGGTCAGCGCTTTGCCTCCAAGGGCGGCTATATCGTCCGGTTTGCCGACGCGCACGGCGTGCGGCTGGTGGCTGACAGCGACTGGGTTGTGCCGTAGCGGCGAGGTGATGTGAGATTAGTCCAATTTTAGGAGCAATTGCCATGAAAACAGTCATCAAATCCTTGGCCGCTACCCTGGCGCTGACAGCCATTGGGGCGATTGCGCCGCTGGCCTTTGCCGCTAGCGTGTCCGCTGTGAGCACACCGGATCCGCATGCTCACCACCATCACATGATGTCGGAGATCATGCGTTCGACGGTGGATTACACGCCGCCGGCGGTTTCGCTGGTGAGGGAGGATGGCAAAGCGGTGTCGCTTATCAATGAGCTGAACGACGGCCGGCCGGTGATCCTGACTTTCATCTACACCACTTGCACCTCGATCTGTCCGATGATCAGCCAGACGCTGTCGCAGTTGCAGAGCGATCTTGGCAGCGAGCGGGACAAGGTGCACATGATGTCGATTTCGATCGATCCGGAGCAGGATACGCCGGCGCGTTTGACGGAGTATGCGAAGAAATACGGGGCGGGGCCGGAGTGGCAGCATTACACGGGGACGGTGGCGGCGAGTGTTGCTACGCAGCGGGCTTTCGATGTCTATCGGGGCGACAAGATGAAGCATAATCCGGTGATGCTGTTGCGGGCTGCGCCTGGCAGGCCTTGGTTGCGGATCGATGGTTTTGCTACTGTGGCGGAGTTGTTGGGGGCTTACCATGAATTGGTGGCGTCGAAGTGAGCCGGCAGCTCCAGCAATAGTTAATTGGGGTCAGAGTTTTTTTTCGCGCGGGTTTCGCGAAAATTACTCTGACCCCAATTAACGGGCCACGGAGTACATGCCTTTGCACTCAAAGAACGATCGGTCGTCGTTACTTGAAACGTTTTCTACTCCGTGGATACATGCCGGGGGTAGCCCGGCAGCTACTTACTTTCTTTTGCTTCGCCAAAAGAAAGTAAGCAAAGAAAAGGCGACCGCAAAGCCGTTGCCTTCCCTTCGGTCAGGTCCCCAAATGTGGCGCGTGCCAGTCGGGTGGGAAGACCAACTCGCTGCGCTCAGACATGTCTTCCCACAATTCCCGACTGACACGCACCACATTTGGCAACGTCCCAATGCGGAATTCACGTCAACTGCAACTGCAACTTCAAAAACAACTTCAACGGTGATTGCCGTGGTGTCGTTATCGATTGCTCGAAGAGAATATTTTTCGACTGCGGAGCTGTTCTCGCTCTACTGGGATTTCCTACTATTTCAAACCAGGCGGCGGGTATGGGTGATGCTTTTTCGGGGCTTTGCGCTGGCGTGCTTCATTGCGGAAAGCAGGTCTATTTAGAAGGCTGAGGATAACTACCCATACACCCCCCCAAATGGAGGGAATATACCCAGTAGCTTTTAAGACAGGCGGTAGTATTCTGAAGAGCATAGGGGTCGGTCTCGCAGGGTCTTCTAGAAATCCAAGCACAGAAGAACCGTCGAAAAAAATACCACACGCCGGCCTAGGGAGAATAATAATGACGCGTCTCGCTGCCGCCAGTTTGGAGCATCCTGCGCCGGCCCCTAACCAACGGCGCGCAGGTTTTACGCTGCTTGAACTGCTCGTCGTCATTGTCATCATCGGCCTTCTTGCCGGTATGGTCGCTCCGCGTTATTTCGACCAGATCGGCAAATCCAATACCAAAATCGCGCGCGCTCAGATTGTCTCGCTGGAGAAGGCGCTCGATCAATACCGGCTCGACGTGGGGCACTACCCTACTACCGAGGAGGGTCTCGATAGCCTTTTCGTAAAGCCGAATAACGAAGAAAAATGGCAGGGGCCGTATCTGAAGAAGGCGGTGCCGGCAGATCCCTGGGGCCGTCCTTATATCTACAAATCGCCTGGCGATCATGGCGAACTGGACCTGAGCACACTGGGTGCAGATGGCCAGCCTGGCGGTACCGGCGAGAACGCTGACGTCGGCAACTGGATGTCTAATTAGGTGGCCGCCATGGGCAGTCCGCATCTCACCCGCATCGTCGAATTCGATATCGTCGCCAAAGCACAGGCGGGGGTGATGCGGTCGTTGCGGATTGCTGCCATCGACGCCGCGGCGGCGACCCGGCTGGCTGAACGGGAGGGCTTGCGTGTCTTGTCCTGCGCACCGCACCGCAGCAGCTTCGCCTGGGGCGGCCGGCGCGGGATCAGGGTAGCGCGCACGCGCCTCGACATTGCACTGTTCGCACATGAGCTGGCGGCGCTGCTGGACGCCGGGCTGGGCATCATCGACGCTCTCGAAACCCTGGCCGAAAAAGAACGCCTTGCCGAAACCCGGCGCATGTTCGAAAAAATGGTGCAAGCGCTCAAGGAGGGCCGCAACTTCTCGGCGGTGATGAGCGAGCGGCCCGATGTCTTTCCGCAACTGCTGGTCGCCAGCGTCTCCGCCAGTGAACAGACCGGCGACATGGCGGCTGCGCTGCGCCGTTATTCCGCCAATTTCGAAACCCTGCGCACCATCCGCTCCAAGGCTTTGGGGGCGGCGGTTTACCCATTGATGCTGCTGGGGGTGGGTTCGCTGGTGGTGTTGTTCCTGCTGGCGGTAGTGGTGCCGAAGTTCTCCACCTTGATTGAATCTACCCGGGGCGAGATTCCGTTTGCATCGCAGGTTCTGATCCAGCTCGGTAAAACCATCCACGCTCACCCGCAATTGGTCGCGGCCCTGTTTATCGGCGCTTTCCTGTCGCTGGTCTGGGCGATCCGCCATGCTTCGCGTGCCGGCTGGAACCTGCCGGTGCTGCAGCGCCTGCCTATCGTCGGGCCGCTGATCCGGATTTTCCGCCATGCACAGTTTTATCGCACCAGCGGCATGCTGATCGAAGGCGGCATTCCTGCGGTCCGCGCTTTCGATATGTGCGGCTCGCTGCTAACGCCGGAAGACAGCCGCAAGCTGGTGCGCGCGGTGGCGTCGATCCGGGAGGGCGCCGCCATCGGCCCGGCGTTGCAGCATGTCGGCCTGGCCGATCCGGTCGCCTTGCGCATGCTGATGGTGGCGCAGCGCACCGGCAAGCTGGCCGAGATCCTGGCGCGCATCGCCGCTTTTCAGGAGGCAACCCTGAGCCGCGCCATCGACGTCGCGACACGCTTGTTCGAGCCGGTCTTGATGCTGTGCATCGGCCTCATTATCGGCGCCATCGTGGTGCTCATGTATTTGCCGATTTTCGACCTCGCATCCAGTATCCAGTGACGCCATGGACAATATCTATATTCCCGCTTTCAATTCGGCCAATGGAACCAATGGGGCCAATGGGGCCAATGGGGCCGGCAGTGCTCTGGATGCGGAAGCCATCCGCGAGCTGCAGGAGCAGGCCGGCTCTACTCTGCAGACCATCGAACAGATAGCGCAGGGCTTCGGCGACGACGCCACCGCTTATCTGCAGGCCGCCGCCGCCTACTTCAGGATGCGGCCGGTGACCATGGCCATGATGCGGCAATTCAAGCCGGACTTTGAACTGCTGTCGTTTATCGAGGCTGGCAAACGGCTGTGCCTGGCGTTCGTCGAACCGGCGGGCGAGCTGCTGCTGGTGACGGCGGATCCTCTGGATCTGCGGACCCGCAGCTGGATCAACGCCCGTTTGCGCAGCCGTGCCGAGCAGCCGGTCAACTGGGGCGTGGCCACTGTCGGCGATGTACGCTCCTATCTGGCGGTCATCGAGAAATCGGTGCGGGCCATGGATTCGGTCGGCATTGCCGATACCGTCAACACCATCGACCGCAGCGCATTGTCCATCTCGATTGAAGACATCAGCAGTACCGAGAGCACCATCGTGCGTCTGGTCAACTCGACCATCTACGACGCACTGCGCGCCGGCGCCAGCGATATCCATCTCGAAACCCAGCCGCAGGGCCTGAACATCAAATATCGGCTGGATGGCGTACTGAGCATGATCAAACGCCTGGATGGCAGCGAGCTGGCAAGCCAGGTCTTGTCGCGCATCAAAGTGATTTCCGAGCTCGATATTGCGGAACGCCGGATTCCTCAGGACGGCCGCTTCAAGGTGATGACCGAAGGCCGTGAAATCGATCTGCGGGTCTCGATCATGCCCAATCTGTTCGGCGAGGATGCGGTATTGCGGGTGCTCGACCGCTATCATTTGTCGGGCGAGCTGCAAACCTTGAGCCTGGAAACCCTGGGATTCGCCGAGCCGGCCAAGGAATTCGTGCGCCGGCTGTCGCAACTTCCTTACGGTTTGCTGCTGGTCACCGGGCCTACCGGCAGCGGCAAGACCACCACCATCTACGCGGCAATTTCGGAAATCAATACCGGCCTCGACAAGATCGTGACGATCGAGGACCCGGTCGAATATCAATTGTCCGGCGTGCTGCAAATCCCGGTCAACGAAAAAAAGGGATTGACCTTTGCGCGCGGACTGCGGTCGATACTGCGCCACGATCCGGACAAAATCATGGTGGGTGAAATACGCGATCCGGAAACTGCCCAGATCGCGGTGCAGGCGGCGCTTACCGGTCATCAGGTGTTTACCACCGTGCACGCCAACAATGTGTTCGACGTTATCGGCCGCTTCACCAACATGGGGGTCGATTCCTACAGCTTCGTCTCCGCTCTCAACGGCATCCTGGCGCAACGGCTGGTGCGCATCAACTGCCCGATGTGCGTGACCGAGGATCACCCCGACAAGGAACTGATGCTGCGCTCCGGCCTGGGTACTTCATCGCTGGCCTTGTCCAGCTTCAATTTCAAGCACGGAGTAGGGTGCGCGCATTGCCGCGGCAGCGGCTTCAAAGGCCGCCGTGCGATCGCAGAGACGCTGTCGCTGAACGATATTTTGCGCGATCTGATGGTGGAGCGCGCCGCCATTTCCAAGATCAAGCATGCAGCCCGGCTGAACGGCTTGAAAACGCTGCGCGAAGCCGCGGTTGCCTTGGTGGCGGCAGGCATGACCACTCTTGAGGAGATCAATCGTGTTACGCCTGTGGAATAAACCGGTACAAATGATGATCGAACCGCATCAGGTGACGGCGCTGATGCCAGAGGCTGGCCCGCCGCAGAACGAAATCGTCGTGCCGGTCGCCAGGCCGGAAGGCGGCCTGGGCGGCCTTGGCGCCTACGACGGCATCGGCAAGACGCTGCGCGACATCCTGCCGCAACTGAACAGCGGGGCGGGGCGCTCGGCGTACGGATCGTGCAAGCTGAATGTTGAAGTGGCCGATACCCTGGTGCACTACGATGTGCTGAAGGTCGATGCGCGCCGCTTGCCGCCGGTCGAGCTGAATCGTCTGGCTGCGCTTGGGCTGGCGGATACCTTGGGTCTCGACGCCAGTTCGCTGCTGATGCGCTGTTCGGTCCAGCTGGACGGACTGAGCGCAGTCGTTTGCGGCATGCCGTCGGCCCTGGTGGATGCGATCAGGCTGGCCAGCGACGATGCCGGCTGCCGCCTGAACCGGCTGGAACCGGGCTTCGCCGCATTCTGGAACGGCTGCTTTGCACACAACAAGAGCAATAACGCGCTGCTGGCGCGTTTGCGCGGCAGCGCTTTAATGCTCGGCTGGCTGCACGATGGAAAATGGCAGGCGCTTGCCGCCGAACGCCTGTCAAGAAAAGACTGGGCCACCTTGAACGAGTGTTGCGAGGCGTTTTGCCGCCGCCTGTGCGTGCCGGATCACGCCAGCTTGCCGATATATTTCGACGCCGACATAGACGACATGCCGAGCGCAGCACGCAGCCGCTGGCAGCGTGTATCGGCGCAGTTGCAGCCGGAAATGACACCCGATGCGGCGGCAGTGTCCGCAAAACCCGCAACTCCCGATTTTGCCTCGGATTTTGCATAGGAGCCGAACGCCATGGCCGCTCTTCAAAAACTCGAATTCGATTTTGCCAGCCAGCGCCGCAAACTGCCAGCGTTCGGGGTCGTACTTCTGCTGGCGGGGGCTGTGGCGTGCATCTATGCGGCTGTGCAATTGTCGTCCGCCTACAGCACTCGCAAGGCCGCACAAACCGTGTATGACGCCTTGATCTCGCGCCTGCAGTCGGCAAGAAACGCAGAGCAGGTCGGCGCCAGAGTCACGCCTGCCGAATTGCAGAACTTCAAGAACGCGGCACAGATCGCGAGCCAGTTGAACACCCCTTGGGAGCGCCTGCTGAAGGTACTCGAATCGGCGCCGATGGAGCATGTAGCCTTGCTGTCGGTAGAGCCGATCGCATCGCGCCGGCAATTGCATCTGGTCGGCGAGGCGAAAGACCTTGCCACCATGCTCGACTATCTCTCCTATCTGCAGGGGCAGCCCGGCCTGCAGCGGGTCATCTTGACTTCGCATCAGATACAGACGCAGCCAGGCGCGCCGGTACGGTTTCAAATCCAGGCGCATTGGGAGGAGCAATGAACCGCATAAGCTCAATCGCGCTGATGCTGCGTTACGCGCTTGCGCGCCGTGTCGGCTGGCCGGGTGCGGTGGGCGGCTTAATGCTCGGCCTCACTTTGCTGCTGGTCTGCGCTGTGGCGCCGCGCTGGGAAAAAAATGCCGGCGAGATCAAGTTGCAGACCAGAGTTGCGCTGGTCGATTTGAACCGGGCCAGGCTGGAACATCGGGTCCAGCCGAAAACCAGCGAGCAGCTGCTGCGTTTTACCGCCTGGTTTCCAACCATCGACCGCAACGCCAGCGATCTGCGACGGCTGGTGGAGCAGGCGCAACTGGCCAAGCTCGATCTGAGCAAGGGCGAATATCACATTGCCGATGCGCAGGGCGCGGCTTTCGTGAGCTATGAGGTGGTGTTGCCGGTGAAAGCCAGCTACGACACCTTGCGCAGCTTTATTGCCGGCGTGCTGAATGCGCTACCCAACGCCTCGCTGGCCGAACTGCATATCGAACGCGCCGCGGTGAACAGCACGATCCAGGATGCGCGCATCCATTTTACTTTTGTCTACCGCGGAGCCTGACATGCGCGAGCGATTCTCACGGCGGCAAATAGGACTGGTGCTGGTGGCCGCTGCGCTGGTTTCCTACGGCGTCATGGTGCTTTCCGGCGGCTCTGCCGAATCCAAGCTGATTGAACCTGTGACGCGGACTGCAAGCAATCCTGCAAGCAATCGTCACGCGGAAAACAACAAGCCGGCCGCCGCTGCTGCTGCGGCAGTTCTGCCAAAAACCATAGCGCCGCCGGCACGCGCCAGCCTGGAGCAGGCCGGCGCCAACAATCTATTCGCCGCCAATAGCTGGACGCCGCCGCCGCCGCCGCCGCCCAAGGAATTGCCGCCACCGCCGCCGCCACCGCCGACCGCACCGCCGATGCCTTTCAACTTTGTCGGACTGTTGCAGGATCAAGCCAAGCCGACCGCCTTTCTGGCAAAGGACGACCAGCTGCTGCTGGTGAAGGCGGGAGACACCGTTGAAGGCAGCTATCGTATCGATGCCGTCAGCGCCAAGGAAATTGTCCTGACCTATCTTCCGCTCAACCAGCGGCAATCCATTTTGATTTCTGGGGGGCTGTAATGTGCCTTATCCAAACCGTGTCAAAAAGCTGGGGGCGTTCGCTCGCGTTGCTGCTGGTGGTGCTGGCGCTGGGCGGTTGCGCGGCGCAGAGCCTGCACTCCGACGGCCAGCGTCAGATTAAAGAAGGCCATGCCGCGGCAGGGCTTGCCAGCCTGCGCGAAGCCATGCGGCTGGACCCGGGCAATCTGGTGTACAAGCTTGATTACATCAACCGCCTCGACGAAGAAACCAAGAAATTGATACGGCACGGCGACGATCTGCGCGCGGCCGGCGATACCAAGGGAGCGCGCGACGCCTATCTGGAGGCGCTGCAGCTGGACAGTTCAAATGAGCGTGCGCGGCGCGGCGTGTCTGACATAGACATGGACGTGCGTCATCGGGACATACTGGCCGAGGCCGAAAAGCTGGCTGCCGCCGGCAAACTGGATATGGCGCGCGAACGCACTGCGGTGGTGGTGCTGGAAAATCCGGCCAATCCCTACGCCCAGCAGTTATTACGCAAGATCAATGACGAGATCGGCAGCCAGCATCGCAGCAAAGAGGCGTTGACCGCTTCTCAATCGGTAATGAAGAAACCGGTCACGCTGCAGTTCCGCGACGCCAATCTGCGCATGGTGTTCGAGGCGCTGTCGCGCACCACCGGTCTCAACGTGATTTTCGATCGCGACGTGCGTCCCGATCTGAAGACCACCATTTTTGTGCATGAAGGCTCGGTCGAAGACACCGTCAATCTGATCCTGTTGCAGAACCAGCTGGAGAAGAAGGTACTCAACGTCAACACGATGTTCATTTATCCGGCCACGGCGGCCAAGCAAAAAGAATATCAAGAGTTGAAAGTGCGCACTTTCCACATTTCGAACGGCGATGCGAAATATATTCTGACAGTGCTCAAGTCAGTGCTCAAGATCAAGGATGCGCTGGTCGATGAACGCACCAATACGCTGGTCTTGCGGGATACGCCGGAAGCGCTGGATGTCGCCGCAAAGGTGGTCGCCGCGCACGATCTGGCGGATGCCGAAGTGATGCTGGAAGTAGAGGTGCTGGAAATTTCCCGCGATCGCCTGACCGACCTCGGCATCACCTGGCCCAACAGCGCCACCATATCGACCCCGACCGGGGCCTCCGGCGCTCTGACGCTGGGTGCTCTCGGCGATTTGACGCGCAGCCAGCTGCAGGTCACGCCGTTCTCGCTGGGCTTGGGCTTCAAGCTGCAGGATACCGACGCCAATCTGCTGGCCAGCCCGCGCATCCGCGTGCGCGATCACGAAAAGGCGAAGATCCTGATCGGCGACAAAGTACCTATCATCACCAATACCGTGACACCGGTGCAGACCGGCAGTTCGGTGGTCACCGGTTCGATCCAGTATATCGACGTCGGCATCAAGCTCGAAGCTGAGCCGCATGTTTATCCGGAAGGCGAGGTCGGCATCAAGCTGAACCTGGAGGTCAGCAATATCGTCAAGGAAATCTCCGGGCCGTCCGGTTCGCTGGCCTATCAGATCGGCACTCGCAGCGCATCGACCAGTTTGCGTTTGCGCGACGGTGAAACCCAGGTGCTGGGCGGCCTGATCAGCGATTCCGACCGTAACGCCGCCGCCAAAGTGCCTGGCCTCGGCCAGCTGCCGATTCTCGGGCGCTTGTTCTCCGAACATAATGGCGACCATACCAAGACCGAGATCGTGCTATCGATCACTCCTCGCATCGTGCGTGCCCAAGGAATTGCCGAAGACACCATGCGCGACGTCTGGTCCGGCACCGAAACCACGATTCACTCAGGCCAGTTCCGCCTCGATCCGATCTCTAGCGTGTCCGGCACCAGCGGCGGGGTAAGCAGCATGCCGCATGCCGACGCTGCACCGGCTCCGGCTCCGGCAGCTGCAATCACGCCAGAGCCGCCTCCGGCTGCCGTAGCCGCGCCATCTGTTCCTCCGGTTACCCCAGCCATCCTGAACGGTGTGGTGCCTAGCGCGCCGACACCGTCGGCGACGCAGCCGCAGGGAGTCGAGACTGTCGTCAATCCGGCCCCGTCCGATGGCGCCTACCCATCTGCGCCACCGCCAGCGCTGCCTACGCCGCCTGCGCCGCCTGCGCCATCTACGCCGGTGCCTGCACCTGCGCCGGAATCTGTCAAGCCGCCGCCGATGGATGAAGCAGCGGCTGTGCCAGCCGATAAGGCCTTGGCCGCCGCTACGCCAGCGGCCACAGCAGCCACGGCAGCCGCAGAAGTGCCGGCGGCCGCCATCGCCGCTACGCCCGCAAGCGTGGCGCCGGTGGTGGCAGCCGCTGCCATCCCGGCGCTGGCTGTAAGCGCAGCGGACAGGAGCGCACAATCGGCAAGCCCAGCTGCAAGTCCGGCGCCTAGCGCAAGCACCGAGGCAGGCGCCACCGGCAGGCCGCAGATCACCTGGGGCAAGCCTGACAGTGTCAAGGCAGGGGATCAATTCAAGGTCACGCTTAACGCTTCAAGCTTCAATGGCATTCACTCGCTGCCGTTCTACATCCTCTACGACCCGCGCGTGCTGTCCTTCGTCGGCGCCAGCCCGGGAGCAGTCAGCAGCCGGGTCGGCGTCAGTAATATCGATCCGGTCGTCAACGACGCCGCCGGCCGCGTCAACATGACGCTCGACGCCGACGCCGGTAAATTCTTTGCCGGCTCGGGGGCGCTGATGAATCTGACATTTGCGGCCAAGGTATCGAGCAAGCAGACACTGGTGGAAATGCAGCTGGCGCAGCTTGGCATCAGCGGCGGCGGCGCCTTGCGCAATATCTCGCGGCCACAACCGCTGCAGCTGAAGATCGAGCCATGAAACCGCGCGGATTTACGCTCATAGAGCTGGTCATCACACTGGCCTTGGTAGGCCTGGTGGCGATGGTCGCTCTGCCGCTCTATGAAATTTCGGCAACCCGTCTGAAGGAAACCGAGCTGAAACTGGCCTTGCGCCAGATCCGCGTAGCGCTGGACAACTACAAAACAGCCGCCGATACCGGCCAGATTGCAAGAGAGGCCGGTGATTCCGGCTACCCGCCCTCGCTGGAAGTGTTGGTCGACGGTGTCGAAGACGCCAGGGATATCAATCATTCCCGCCTGGTCTTCCTGCGCCGTGTTCCGCGCGACCCGTTCTACCCCGATCCGGCTCAGCCGGCAGCACAGACCTGGGCTTTGCGCAGCTACGCCAGCCCGGCCGATGACCCGATGCCAGGCAACGATGTGTATGACGTCGCCTCGCTCTCGGCGGGCAAGGGCTTGAATGGCATCGCCTACAAGGAGTGGTAATCATGTTACGACCGTTGCCACTGTTTCCACTCTCGCGCAGCAAGCGCCACGGCCAAAAAACCGGCGGCCGCCGGCATGGCTTCACGCTGATCGAAATGGTGATCGTCATGGCCGTGATCGGCCTGCTGCTGACGCTCGCGGCGCCGCGCTATTTTGTCGCGCTCGACGGCGGCAAGGTCAAGGTGCAGCAGCAAAACCTGGCAACCATGCGCGATGCGCTCGACAAATTCTTCGGCGACCAGGGCCGCTATCCGGAAACACTCGACGAATTGGTACAGAAGCGCTATTTGCGCAGCGTGCCGCTAGACCCGCTGACAGAAAGCCCCAACTGGATCGCCATCGCTCCCCTTGATCCGGCCCTGGGCGGGGTCTATGATGTACGGAGCGCGGCAAAGGCCAAAGGGAGCGAGAATGATACCGCTACCACCACTACCGCTAATTAAGCGTCGCGTGCGCGGCGTCGTCTTGCTGGCGTTGCTGTTGACGCTGGCATTGATGGCCGTGGCGCTGATGGGCGCGGTCGAAGTATGGTCGGTCGAACGGCAGCGCGAAACCGAGGCAGAACTGTTGTACGTCGGCGACCAGTACCGGTTGGCGATCCAGCACTACTATTACGCCGCGCCAGGGGCCGGCAAAATGCTGCCGGCGAGTATTGACGATTTACTTGCAGATCAGCGCTTTCCGACGCCGGTGCGGCATTTGCGGCGCGCCTATGCAGACCCGGTCACCGGCGAAGCATTTGAATTGCTGCGCAATGGCGAACAGATCAGCGGCGTAGTCAGCAGTTCGACAAAACCCACTATCAAACGCAGCGGTTTTTCTCGCGCCGATAGTGCATTTGAGGGATTTGAGACCTACAATCAATGGAGATTCCTGTTTAGTCCGCCTGTGCCTGGAAAAGCCGGCCGTAGATCGCAGTCTCCATCGCAATCATTACGTCCACCCGTAGCCATCGGAGGAAAGCCATGACCTACCGAGTTCTGATAGTCGAAGACCACAATCTGCTCCGGCACGGGCTGCGCTCAATGATCACGGCGCTGCCCAGCTATGAGGTGGTGGGCGAGGCGCGCGAGGGCAAAGAGGCGATTCGCGAAGCGCTGTCATTGCATCCGGATATGATCCTCATGGATTTATCGCTGCCCGGCATGAACGGGATTGAAGCCACGGCGCAGATCAAGCGGCGCATGCCGGATATCCGGGTGCTGGTGCTGACCGTCTACAAGACCGACGAATATGTGACAGAAGCGCTGCGGGTGGGGGCGGATGGCTATGTGTTGAAAGATGCTTCATATGATGAGTTTGTGATTGCGATTCACACCGTCATCAGCGGCAAGAAATATATCTGCCCCGATGTCTCCATGCACTTGATCAACGATTTCCTGCATCGCGGCGATACGCCGAAGGCGGTGACGCCCTGGAACAAGCTCACCGCGCGTGAGCGCAGCATCCTTAAGCTGGTTGCCGAGGGGCGCACTAATCGCATGACTGGCGAATTCCTGAATATCAGCGCCAAGACCGTCGAAAAACATCGCGCCAATCTGATGCACAAGCTGGGCTTGCGCAATGCGGCAGAACTGATCCTGATGGCTTTGGACATGGGCTTGATCGAGCACGCCAATCATTCGTCGCATGGCGTTAATGCTGTCAACGGCACTGTCAACGGCGCGAACGGCGGCTCGGCTTTGTCGTCAGACATGTCTTCCAAAAAGCCGCCTGACGGCACGGCGATCTCGCTGGAATGATCTGCAGAACTACCCTTTAGCGCTGCGAAAATGCCATGCACCAGCCTTGAGGATTGACCGGCCCTGCCACAATTTTACAAGTGCCGGTGCCTGCATCAGGCGAGGGCGGCGGAGTGTACGCAGCGCAGTCGGCGCACATTTTTCCATCCTTGGGACTGTTCTGGTAGTGCAGCATGCCTTTGCTCATGGAGCCGGCCTTGGCCGGCGTGTCCGTCGCGAGTCGCGTAAGAATGATCGCTCCCAGTACGATACCGCTACGGAATAGCATAATCCGGCGCGATGTTTTTTTTTCTTGATTCATGGCGATTCACCTCCGAGTGAAATATGCCGACCTTGATCGCCCGCAGCTATTCCTTGCGCTCACGCCGGCACCCGGAAATCGCCTGACAGCCGTCAGAACATAAACCAGGCGTACAGGTAAAGCGTGTTGTTATCCTTGGCGTCTCTGAGCGTGCTGTCGTAATTCGTTTTGCTGCCATTGAATTTCGTATAGCCGGTGTATTGCAACCCGAAGCGGACGTTCGCCTGCGGATCCCAATTGAAAATGTAGTGCGGCCAATAATTCAGTTCGACGATATAGCCGGAGGTGTCCGGTTTGCCATTGTTGGTAGGGAAACGTGCGAAGTCGGCGTCGCCGGTGAGCTTGAACACAGCGCCTGTAATGCCGTAAGTGCGGTCATAAAGATAGCTGAGCTTGGCCCGGGTCGAACGCAGGTTCGAGGTCGGATTGTCGTTGTTCCCGTTCGGGAAACCGGCCCGCCAATCGGCTTTCTCGTGGATCGTGGAAGCCATCGCTGTGATGATATGGTGATCATCTTTGCTGAAAAACTGATACGTAGCGTCGAATCCCAGATCGGTGAAACGATTGCCCTGGGGAGTTGCATCCGGCGCAGCCATCGTGACTCTCGATCCGAAGTTGCCGATGGTGAGATTCTGATGGTCGCCGCCGAAGGTGTAAGCGATGCGCCAGTAAGGATTAGAGCCTGATAACGACACCCTTTGAACGTCGGGCGTGCCCCAGCGTAAAGCTGAAAGTGGACCTTTGGCCGTCGAATACGAGGTCGCCTCTACGTAGAGCGAATCAAACAGGTAAGTGTAAGCGCCGATGCCGGCTACCCGCACGCCGGACTCAAGAAAGGTTGCCACGCCGCGGCCCGGGCCTGCGATAGTCGGGCTGTAGTACGGAAAACTCCAGGCCGGCGTCGTATTCCAGACGTCTTGAACGGTAGGGTTGTTGTGCAAAGTCAGACCGAAAAACGTCGGTTTTTCTTCCGATCCCGTCATTTTCACCAGGCGCAGATCGGTGTTGTCCAGCGCGCCGTGCCCGACATATCTCTGATTGTCCGTCGTGCTGAGATTGTTGTAGGTCCATTGCACAAAGCCGCCGGCGTAATCGGTGAATTTGCCTCCGGTAAACAGGCTGGCGGCCTCGACCACCAGTTCGCGGTTCTTCGCGAAAAGCTTATCGCCGGTGGATTTGTCCGTATTGTCTCTGATCGAATTGCGCGAGACGATCGCCATAAAGGCTAGCGGGATTTTCTCGCGTTCGCCTAAGGTATATCCGCCCAGCTTGAATTTGCGGCCGAACGGCGTTAGTTCGGGATAGATGGTGTGACAGGACGAGCACTTCAGGCTGGTCTGCCTCGCGAAAAGAGGATTGGCGTGAGCGTTGGATATAAATCCAAAACCAATAATCAGCCACACAGCGAGAATAATCAGCCACGCAATGGCGGCCACGCGTTTTAGAAACGTGTACATGTTATTCATTGCGAATTCCCCCTGATTTTTTTATTGCAAACGTCGCACGATTCACAATTCGCAATCGTATGAATAAAAAATAGACTGTTCGGGCGCGCGCGTCATTGGGTAGAATTACTACGATTACTTCGTAATGTTCCCCATGCGATGGCTTGCTAAAGCGAAATGAAGTGCGTCGGAAAATTTTCCGGGAATGGCGGCGGCGTGTTGTATTTGAGGCCGTCAAAAGGACGCTTGATCAGGCAAAGCAGCAGCCCAAGCAGAATTTACAGAGGATTTGGTTTGCAATTTCAAAACCCTGTGCTAGAATCTCGCCTGTTTTACGAAATAAGAAATTATTTCTCTAGCGATGCAGGGGGGGATGTTGATGCTCCTGGATTGCAAACACTCCATACGCGGGAGTAGCTCAGTTGGTAGAGCGCAACCTTGCCAAGGTTGAGGTCGAGAGTTCGAGACTCTTCTCCCGCTCCAAATTCCAGGCAAGGAAGATGAACAAATCTTCCTTACCGTTTCAGTAAAAAATCCTGCCTTGATTTTTCTCCTGATGTGTCTCGCCGAGTATTTGCGTGCATGGTTTTTTTTCGGAGTTTCGCTATCGTTGCGCCGTCATTGTTCAGCAGCGAGCCGATACAAGAGTAGATTCACCTTTCGCCGGGGCCACTTTCCAGATAGGACTGGGTCTTGGGAGTCTTCTCCTTTATCGGCTTATCTGTCGGCGTCAACACGTCGTCTTCGACAGCATCTTCAGAATGCTGTCGCCGCACAACATCGGCACATAAGGCTAGCTCTACAAACTGTGTCATCCCCGCGAGCGCGGGGATCAAAGTTAGTGATTAAAATGGATTCCCGCGTTCGCGGGAATGACGCAGTAGGAGTTGCCCGAGGCCGGGATAAGCATCAGGCTTTATTTAACGACTCGTTCGCATCTGCGACCGGGTCGTTTGTCATTCGGCTGAGTAAAACAAAGAGCGAAATCATTTAGGCGCTTCAATCGGCAAGCCGCCGAGTATTTGCACCACGGTCGGCAAACGGTCGGCGTTTAATCTTTCCGCCAGCGTGGCAACGCTCAAGGCTGCCACCGCGCGGCCTTGCCGGTCCAGCACCGGCACCGCAATCCCGGCCATGCCAGGCAGCAAGCCCACGCCATGACTAGCTGCGTAACCAAGTTCGAGCGAACGCTTGATTTCAGTGCGCAAATACACCTCGTCGTATAAACCCAGATCCAGCAGGCGCGGCAGATTGAAGCGGATGATTTCTTCGCGCCCGGCTTCCGATCTGGACGTTGTAGCGGCTCCCAAGCTGCCCGTTTCGCACAATCTATTCCTGCGCATGGAGGAGTTGCCAGCAATGTTGCGCAAGCTGCGTGCCGACAAAGGAACGTTGCAGACCCAGTTCGGGCTGCGCTTGCTGTTGCTGACAGGGGGGGGGGGGGGGCGTACGGGTGAACTGCGCCTGGCGAATCCTGACCAGTTCTATCTCGATATTGGGTTGTGGATCATCCCTCCGGAAGTCGTCAAACAGCTGCAGCTAGAAATGCGTAAAGACGGCAAGCCGCCCTCAGGCATCCCTCCCTGCATTGTCCCGCTGCGCGCCTCAAAGAACTTGCCTTGAATTGTAGTAAGGCAGCAGATAATATGATGCCCTCATGAAAAATCTTGAACAGAAATATCTGTCGCTTTTAGATGAAGCCGACCGACGCAAGCTGCCAGACCTGGAGAACATTGGCCTATGTTTCCAGATGCTCTCGCTTGCGGCGGCTATAGACAGGGATTGTGCCGCACTACTGGCACCCCATGGTCTGTCGGAGGGTAGATTCGTATTGCTATTTCTCCTCGATTCAGCTGCAGAGGGCCTGGCCCCCAATGTGCTTGCGGAGAAAGCCGGGGTGACCCGGGGCACGGTTACCGGGCTGCTTGACGGACTGGAGCGCGAAGGATTCGTAGAGCGTCATGCTGACCCTGCCGATCGACGCGCACTGAAAATTCGACTTACGCACAGGGGTAAGAAGATGGCGGGCGCCGTCTTCAATGATCACAGCCAATGGATCGCTAGTCTCTTTGGCGGCTTATCGGTACAAGAGCGCTCAACGTTCAGCCGCCTGCTAGAAAAGGTGGCGGCTAGCGTTGAAACACAAGCCCCCTGATGCGCTGCCCCCCGTTACTATGTTCAACGTCAGCAGACGCCCCGCCTTGATATCGCGGTTGACCTGATCCCGAGATTTACCAGCCAGCTTGGCAAACGTAACAACAGGCACGCGTCGGCAAGACCTCAACCAATGCTGCGCTCGCCATCAATAATCTCTCGTCCTGCCTTCACACTTCATCCTCTAACGGAGTGTTGACGAGGGCGGCCCCAGTCTCATCAGACTGTTCCTAATTAACGTCTCGAACTTGCTCAAAGTGGGCTGATCTTGTTGACAATTTTGAAACTCCGATTATATAATTCGCCACCATACAATATTGTGGCAAATTACAATTGTAAGTTCGGAAGGTAGGCCTCATAGGCAACGACTATGACGCTGGTTCTTGGCTGGGGAGTTCCGTCAGAGAAGGAGAAAACTATGCTTTTGATGGGTAGTAGTAGGGGGTCAACCTCGCCAAAAATTGCTATTGAGGTCGTCGCCGATCACGTCAAAAAAGGACGCTGGTCCCTGCAATCGTTTGTTCCCGCATCATGGTACCGACGCGAGTTCGTTCGCCGTGTCAAGGTGGGGGCGGACGAGCTAAATGGTGTCCGTATTAAGCTGGCCAACTCGTCTGATGAGCGCGAACAAGCGTTTCGGTTGGTCCAGGCCTCCTATGTTGATCGCGGCATTTCAACGCCGACGCGGTCAGGGCTACGGTTCTCTCCTTTCCACGTTCTGCCGGGATCTTCCACCCTCATTGCAGAGAAGGAAGGGCGAGTCATCGGCACGATTTCCTTGGTGGAGGACTCCCCTATTGGGCTGCCTATGGAGGTTATCCATCCTGCTGAAGTCGCCGGACTGCGCCACAAGAATAGACGGTTCGCCGAGGTTGGGACGCTCTCAGTGACGCCGGAAGCTAGAGGGCGGGGAGTCCCGCTGATGCTCTACAACGCGTTGTTTCGCTGGGCACGGCACCATCGCATGCTTGAGAACTTGGTTGTTGCTGTGCATCCTCGCGTTCGCAACTTCTACTGCAATGGCCTCCTATTCGAGCGTCTTGGGCCTGACCAGAAATACCATGCTTTGAATGGCGCCCTTTCGACACCGCTGCAAATTGATCTGGCCGGTGCACTTCATCGATATCGTCGCATTTATGATCGCGCAACGATGGAGTTCTCTATGGCCGGAAGTAGAACCAATCTGTATCAGTTCTTTGTCAAGGAGGTTATGGGCTGCGTCGATCTTCCTTCCTCCCAACATTTTCCGTACGACCTTTCGCGGCCTCCCTCCTGGTCGGAGGAAGAGGTAGATGCACATCTGCTCGCCTGCCGGGTTGAGCTCCGTAGCCTGCCGATACAGGTGCGCCGAGTTCTCTTGGGCCTCTATCCAGGACTCGACGAATTGCAGCAAGACCTTGGCCGCAGTGCGGGATGAAATCTCGTGACTTCGAATTAAGACGACTTTATTTGCTGGAGATGAGGAATGCCCGTACCTGAGCTGCTAAGAATAATCGCGCGAGAAATCTTTGAGCGGGATCCTTTAGCTCGCACTCCTGAGCCTTGCCAGATTATGAATGAGCGAGAGGCTGTCTCGGCATACACCAATGGCGGCCGTCAGAATGGGGCTTTGTCCGGCGCCTACCTCTATCACCTCGCTCATATGTGCCAACTCGTTCATCCGGGTGATGTGGTGCTGGATCTTGGCTGTGGGCCAGGGAATCTCCTGGGCCAATTGGCAGAGCTGAACCCTCGCGCTGAGTTTGTTGGTGTGGACCTCTCTCAGCCAATGCTCGACCAGGCCGCAAAGATGCTGAGGGCCAAAGGAATCTACAACGTGGAGCTTAAGTATGCGGACATGACGACGTTGGTGGGGGTTCCTGATCAGAGCATCGACGTGGCCGTGTCATCGATGGCATTTCACCACCTTCCCGACGAGGAGTGTTTGGACAGGACATTCGAGCAAATAGCTCGTGTCCTCAAACCCAATGGTCGAGTGTATTTCAACGACTTTGGTCGGTTGCGCAACGCGGAATCCATCCCGTACTTCGTTGGTCGCGCCACGGAAGGAGAGAGTCAGGAACTGATCGACGACTATTACCACTCCCTGCATGCGGCATTCACGAAAGCTGACTTTGAACGCGCTGTTCTTTGCTTTCTACGCGGTAGAGGGCGTGTTTACGCGACAGTGGTGAGTCCGTTTCAAGTGGTTGTGAAAACCCCTGGGCACTGCCAAAAGCTGTTGGCCGCCAAGCCGGAATTGAAGCGGCGATTCCACGCGCTTCCTAGGGCTCGCAAGGCGGATGTGCGCCAGCTTTCTCTCTTCTTAAATCTTGGTGGTCTGCGCAACGCGCTGTAATACGGGGTCGATATGAATGCAATGACAAACCGAATTGAGGGCGCGCTGTGTGCCTGGAGGAAGGCACTGGGTGATGACGCGGTCCAGTTCGAGAACGATGCATTGCGAGTCTATAGCTTGGACACCAGTGACTTCTCGACGAGTCCAGTTGCCATCCTGCTTCCGGCCACGCTCGGTGAGGTGCAGCAAGTCGTACGGATAGCCGTGCAGTTTCTTATACCGCTCTATCCCGTTAGCACAGGGCGAAATTGGGGGTATGGAACAGCGAACGCTCCAAAGGATGGTTGCGCGATCGTCGATCTTTCCCTAATGAGCCATATTCGGGAGTTTGATGTCGAGCTAGGCCTGGCAACTTTGGAGCCAGGCGTCACACAGGGCGTCTTACAGTCCTGGTTGGAAGAGCGGGGGCTATCTTTCATGGTACCCACCACGGGAGCTGGCCCGCGCTGTAGCCTACTTGGCAATGCGCTGGAAAGAGGCTATGGCCTTACGCCGATCGCAGATCATTTTGCCGCCGTTGTCGCTATCGAAGCAGTTCTACCCGACGGAACGGTCTATCGCTCACCCATGATGGACGCCGGCGTGTCAAACGGCTTCAAGTGGGGGGTAGGTCCCTACGTCGACGGACTTTTTTCTCAGGGCAATATCGGCATAGTGACTGGTATGACTGTTGCACTGGCACGACGGCCAGAACACGTCGAGGCCTTCTACTTCTGGATCGACTCTGATGCTGATCTGGAAGTTGCTGTGAACTCAGTGCGTGGGATTCTTCAGCAAGAAGGCTCCAACGTCGGTGGCATCAATCTAATGAGCGCTTCCCGATTTCTGGCAATGTCGGAGAGATTTCCGGAGGGGCAGGCTGATAAAGGTCAGATTCTGGCGGCAGAGGTTATCGAAAGGTTGGCCCGTCGTGCAGGAGCGGCGCCGTGGATGGGGGTTGGTGCAATTTACGGGTCGCGTCGCCACGTCGCCGCGAGTCGGAAGGCGATCCGATCCGCTTTATCTCGCGTTGCCGGTCGCGTGCTCTTCATGAGTTCGACCAAGGCTAGGCGAATTGCCGCATTGACCAGATGGATACCCGGGAACCGGTCACGGCGTCTCGCTCGAACACTTGAAACGATGCGCCAAGGTTTGGCTCTGCTTGAGGGCCGGCCCAATGAGTTGGCTCTGCCATTGGCCTATTGGAAGAGCGGGATGCCGCCGGACCGCGATCTCGATCCGGCACGAGACCGATGCGGATTACTCTGGTACGCACCGATCGTTCCTATTCGCGCAGCGGACGCTCGCCGATTCGTTGATCTTGTACGCGCTATTTGCGCGGCGCACGCGTTCGAGGCTCCCATCACCTTAACCAGTGTTTCCGAGCGCAGCTTCGACTGCACTCTGCCTCTGCTATTCGATGCCACTTGTGCCGAATCCGCACGTCGGGCTGATAAATGCTGGCGAGCACTTTTCGCCGAGGGCCGCAGGGCAGGCTTTCTCCCGTACCGACTCCACCCCAGATACGCGGCGATGGTGACGAACAGTGAGACACCGTTCTGGCGAACGGCACAGAAGATTAAGGATGCACTAGACCCGTTGGATCTGATTTCACCCGGGCGGTGGACATTACCGTTCGAGGAGCAGGCAGTTGCCATCACCACGATCCAGAAGGAGCCTCATCATGTCTAGTGTTTCACCTGAAAGAATTGCAGAACTTGAACGCGGCCTCGGCGAGACCACAAACCTAGCGGAGTGCTTGGCCATCAATCAGGCATCTCTACTTGAGGCAGTGCTCCCCTCATTGGGATTTGGTGACGACGTTGCTCACGTTGTTGCAGTTCTGCGCCTGGTTGAAGGCAAGGGGATCAGCCATCAACTCCCGGCCATAGGCAGTGCGCTTGATCAGATGCTCCGCGGACGAAAAAAAGCGTCGGGAGGCACGGTATTGAAACAACTGATCCAGCACCCCTCGGACACTGTGCGCTCTTGGGCGGCGTTCGCTTCAATTCGAGCGGCTATTGATATTCCGCTATCGGAGCGCCTGGAGTCGGCACGGCCCTTCGCCGCGGATTCCCACTTTGGCGTCCGTGAATGGGCATGGATGGCGGTACGTCCCTACATTGCTGAAGACGTGATCGAGGCAGTGAAGCTGTTGGTGCCATGGACCGCAGAGCAAGACCCTAACGTGCGGCGATTTGCGGTCGAGAGCACGCGTCCTTGTGGCGTTTGGAGCAAACACATCGGGCTCTTGAAGTCGAACCCCTCGGTGGCCGAGCCACTGCTTGAGCCATTGAAGACGGATCCGTCGAGATACGTCCAGGACTCTGTAGCGAATTGGCTGAATGATGCAAGTAAGACAACGCCGAAATGGGTGAAGGACCTTTGCGAACGATGGGAAGGCAGTGGCAATGCGACCACCCTACGCATCACCAAAAAGGCCATGAGAAGTCTGCGGAAAGTGGCGGGATGACCGGTCACTAAGAAGCGGCTATTTGTTTCAAAAAGGAGATTGGAATGTCACTAATATCTGAAATCGACGCGTTGAAAGCCTCAATGGGCGAGAAGCTCCCCGCGGATGTAGCATCGGCAATGGGGCAAGCTTCCCAGGCGCTGGTGGCCTCGGGAGCTGCGGGCAAGGCACTGAAGGCTGGAGCCTTGGCTCCCTTGTTCGAGTTGCCTGACGCGCAGGGAAAACTCGTACGCCTCGATGAACTGCTCGGGCGCGGCCCCGTTGTCCTCGTGTTCTATCGCGGACTCTGGTGTCCTTTCTGCAATCTCACCTTAGCTTCACTACAACGTGAACTGGGGCAGATAAAGGCGGCTGGCGCCACCTTGGTAGCTATATCTCCCCAAACTCCCGAAGCGACCAGCAAGACTTCCGAGCAATTGGCTACTGAGTTCGCAGTGCTCAGCGACGTCGGCAACAACGTCGCACGCTTGTATGGACTGGTGTTTACGCTCGCTGAGAACATGCGTCCGATCTATTCCGCTCTTGGAGTGGATCTACCGGTCGCCAATGGAGACGACAACTACGAATTACCACTGGCATCAACATTTATTATTGATAAAGATCGTCGGACTGCCTACGCTGCTGTAGACGCGGACTACACCCGTCGCATGGAGCCTGCAGAAATAACTAAGGTGCTACTCGCCCTGTAATACTGTTGCCGGCTCCTTTCGAGGAGTCGGCATCTACCTTTAAGCAGTGCTTGACGCAGAATGGATCCGAGTACATGAAGAAGATCGTCATAATTGGTGCTGGTGTCGCCGGTAATCTTGCAGCGATGTACCTTCACAAGCGGTTGCCAAATATCGAAGTTGTCGTGGTCGGCAGGCAGGATCGTTCTCGCCCACTGGTCGGTGAGTCGACCGTGGAATTGACCACGCACTTTCTCAAGGCGTTGGGTCTCTCGCAACTGCTAGAAGAACGCCACTATCACAAGTATGGCCTCACCTACTATTTCAAACTCGCCTCTGCGTCGAACTCTCGATATGTCGTCCACGAGGCTCCAGGCGTCATCCGCATGCCCGCGTTCAACCTGAATCGATGGACATTTGATAGGGACATTCGCCAGATCAATGAACATCTTGGGATTACTTTCGTAGACGGCGATGCGACGGATATCGAGTTGAATATTGGGGAGCGTCGTTTACATCGGATCGGCATCAAATTGCGTGAGGGCGGTGCCTGGTCTATAGAAGCGGACTGGGTAGTTGATGCCTCTGGTCGAAATAGATTCTTGGCGCGGAAGTTCGAACTAAAGAAAGCTCCAACGTATCAGCGGAGCTCCTTCTGGTTCCGGCTCAAGAGCTTCGATCGTACTCGGCTCGCGAACATCCAAGTGCATCGGGTTGAGCATCATTGCTACGACCCCTATTACGTCACGCACCACTTCTATGGCCGTGGCTATTGGGTCTGGATCATTCCGATGCGCTCGGAGAGTGGTGAAGATTTTGTTAGCGTCGGCATCACTTATCGGCCGGATATGCATGAGCAAGACATACAAAGCATCGACGACTTCTTGAACCACATAGAGAAAGATCATTCTGCTTTGGGTGACATGATTCGGTCAGGAACTGTGCATGACGTTAACTCTTACAGAAACTATATGTATGAATCGACGAAGCACTACTCGGTTGACGGGTGGTTCCTCATCGGTGACGCAGCGTTCACATTCGACCCCGCCAACAGTGCAGGCTTAGCGTACGTTGCACAACAGATTCCCCACGTTGCTGCGATGATTCAGAAAGACCAGGACGGCAGCCTTCATCAATCGTATGTTGATTGTCTGGAGGCCCATATTCAGGCGCAGCTTGCTCTGCAGGACACATGGAGCAAATGGTACGAGATCATGCACGATCCGTTGAAGATGGCATGGACTCTGCTGTTTGCGAACATGGCGTATTTCCATATTCTTCTGCCAACGTATATGAATGGCGGATTCCTCGATGGAAACCAGGCCCGCCAGTTCGCCGAATTGCTTCCTCGTTATTCTGTTGACGAGCAACCGGCCCCATATCCCTTCCCATGCCTATTGGACGCTGTCGCCATGAGCAACCCAACGGTGGATCCTCAGTTACTACCGAATCTGTATTCGAGATCCGTCAACTTTGATCTCTATCGTGCGGATGAAGCGGCACGCCCCAGGTATGCTTCCCGCTATTTCTGGTTGCTCGTTGTTTTTCGACTGAAACTGATGGCGCTTGTACGTTGGCGCCCGACGCCGACGCATGCGCGGCTGGCATTTCGGCATCTTTTCGGGGCGTCGAAAGATGCGATACGTGCACTGATTCTTCGTGTGCGTCCTTCATTGTTCTACAAGTATGGGCCATCTTCGTCCCTGCTAGCGTCTCCCTTCGAGACGAGCGGGGAGTTCCTCAAGCTCCCCGAATTCGATCGTGCCGGTTGCCCCCCACTGAACAGCATGCAAGAAGCGGGTGAACGGGCGCCGAGCATCGAGCAACACAAACCTCTTCAGACAGAGGTTTCGTTAGTTGACTGACCCAAGGGATAAAAGGCCACAGTTGCCTCCTGCCTCATCCGGCGCTTCAGGCAGCAATTTGTTCATGATTAGTGCTGTGCAGACCGCAGCGCTGATTCGTACGCTCGAGATTTCGCCAGTGGAAGTGGTACGCGCCTACATTGAGCGGGCGCGTGAGGTGAATGGGCGTCTCAACGCGATAGTCGTGGAGCGTTTTAATGATGCGCTCAAAGAAGCCCGCTTGGCAGAAAAGAAAGCTCTGCGTCGTGAGCCTCTAGGTGCCCTCCATGGTCTACCGTGCACCGTCAAGGAAGGGTTGGGATTCAAAGGACTGCCGCAGACATGCGGATCAAAGCTACGCAATCGATCACGCTGCAATCAGGACGCCACCGTCGTTGCCAGAATTCGCGCGGCGGGGGCAATTGTGATCGGCCTGACAAACCAATCCGAAATGGCACTGTGGCCCGAGTCGGACAACATCGTCTACGGTCGAACATCAAATCCGTGGCATCGAAGTCGCACAGCCGGCGGAAGCAGCGGTGGGGAGGCGGCTATTGTCGCCGCGTGCGGATCGTCATTTGGCTTAGGGACCGACGGAGGAGGATCGATACGGATTCCTGCTGCCTATTGCGGCGTTTTCGGCCACAAGCCATCAAGCGGTCTTGCTCCGCTGACTGGGCATACGCCTCTGGATGAGATGTTCCGCCAATGCAAGGGCGCGCAAGGCATGGCCAAGTATTTCGCGCCAGGTCCACTCACCCGTCACGCTGAGGACCTTATGCTGGTCCTGCGGGTCATCGCTGGGCCTGACGGCTGCGACCTCAACATGGAGTCACGGCCTAGGCTTGAACCGACTTCCTCAATGTTAAATGGGCGACGGGTACTCGTCTGTCCGGAGCCACTGTTGAGCAAAGACAGGACTGTGGGAGCCTCCGCGGCCCAGGCAGTACGCATTGCGGCGAGTGCGCTCGAACAGCGCGGGGCTGTGGTTTTGCCTTGGAGCGATCCCGCGTTGCAACACGCCTTCAAGATATGGGCTGCGATTGTTGGCGCTGTCGGCGGACCTGGTATACGGGCAATGATCGGTCAGGGAAAATTTCCGGCACTCGCCCAAGAAATTTTGCTGCGCTCGATCGGGCGGCCGAATCACACTTTCCCTGCTGTGCTTGCTTGCCTATCTGAACGGTGGATGCCTATGCGCAGCTCCACCATGTTCGAGTACTACTCCCTCGGTATGGATCTGCGCTCGCGATTGAATGAAACCCTGGGCACTGATGGCGTGCTTTTACTACCCCCGGTTTCGCGTGCGGCTCCCCTGCATGGGCATACGATTCTCCGTCCTTTCGATATCGGCCTGTGTGCATTGTTTAACGCATTGGAAATGCCCACGACTGTCGCCCCGGTGGGTATGGACGAGAAGGGGATGCCACTTTCCGTCCAAATCGTCGGCCCCCATGGCGCCGACCATCTAACCCTCTCTGTCGCTCTCGAGCTTGAGTGCGCGCTCGGTGGCTGGCGTATGCCACCGACTACTGCCTAACCCCGAACATTCGTACGAAAATTTCTTAATCTGCAAGGGCAAGTTCATGAGTACTTCTAATGGAATGGCATCGATGGCCGAACAATCAGCTGGTTTGATGCAGCAGGTGCAATCTGCAGTTGGATCGTCTGCAGAGCAGATTACGGCGCAACTTCTGTATCAGCTCATCATCATCCTAATCGTGACCAGAATCGTCGTCTGGATCAGTCGCAGGATGCTCGGTCAAACCGCGGTCGCCGGAGAAATCCTTGCGGGCGTGGTCCTTGGACCGAGTCTACTTGGAGCAATATTCCCGGATGCTATGCAGGCGATTTTTGCACCGGATACCTCCTCGATATTTGTCGGAATAGCGCAGGTCGGACTGATCCTGTTAATGTTCCAGATTGGTCTTGAGTTCGAGTTCAAAGAACATCTACGTCGAGGCCGCAGCGCAATTATCGTTATTAGCGTCGTAGGAATTGTTGTTCCGTTCAGTTTGGGTTACTTTGCTGCGGCCTGGTTCTGGGATACGCTCAGTGAGCCTCGCCCTAATTTGTTAGCGTTCCGTTTGTTCTTTGCTACTGCCTTGTCGATAACGGCCATCCCTATCTTGGGCCGCATTTTTATGGAACTTGGTCTCTCGCACACTCGGACCGCAGCTATCACGATTGGCTCTGCCGCCTTCGATGATATCTTGGGATGGATGTTGCTTGGGGTTGTCTCGACAATCGTGGTTTCCCAGTTCCAACCCGTCTCATTCGCGCTCAATGCCGCCGCTATCGTCGCCTATGTCGCTATCGTATTCATCGTAGTCAGGCCACTGCTGTTGCGTTGGCTGTCGAAAACGATGGTTCGTGGTCAAGGACTCAATACCAAGACCATTGCGTACATGCTGATTCTTCTCTTCATTTCGGCTTCCATTACTAGCCATCTGGGGATATTCGCCATCATTGGTGGATTCGTAATCGGCGTGGCTCTCCACGATAACAGGGAGTTTGTGGAGAAATGGAAGGAGCGGGTAAGCAGCTTTGTCTACGTCTTCTTTGTTCCTGTGTTCTTCGCTTATACAGGCCTGCGTACTGATATCGGGACGTTGGATACTCCCCGTGCCTGGATGATATGCGGATTGGTCTGCCTGCTGGCATTTGTCGGAAAGTTTGGCGGCGCCTACATCGCCAGCCGGATCATGGGAGAGAGTCGACGCAGCGCAGCGGCCATCGGTGTCTCCATGAATACCAGAGCATTGATGGAGCTCATTGCCTTGAATATTGGGTACGACCTGGGTGTCCTGCCAAAGCAGATCTTCACCATGCTAGTGATCATGGCAATTGCCAGTACTTTCATTACGACGCCTTTAATTCGTTGGCTTATGAGCGAGCAGCGACGCGAGCTAGAGGGCAGCCCGAAAAGTAGTAGTGCAGCAGTCGATCTATCGGCACTGAAAGAGCGTTGAGGTTTGGACGTCCGCTAGGCTCTTCGGGCTCATTCCTAGTAAAAGGCGGCACCCCGATATCTTGGCCCAGGCACATTGTGCTCGGTGTTTTTCGGTGCACTATTTCGATTCGCAAACGAAATTGCGTTGGATGTGCAGCATCGGACACACCTGGGAAGCAATTCCTGACTCCATTACTCAGGGGCGTTGGTGTCCGCTCTGTGCTTTGCTGCCCATAGTTCGCGCAATATCGCCCGGCGTGTATTCCCGCCATTGTGAATAATGTAGTGCGCGGCGCCAGGCTGTCGTGTAATCGGCGGTGGCGCATCTAGCCCGCGTTCGCGAATTGACTCCTTGATCTCGTTGTGTCGCGGATTGCGTGTCACTCGAGGATCGAACTCATACGGATACAGCTCGTCCGGCGTTACAACCATGTGCGTGTCGACAATTCCAGGCAAGGAAGATGAACAAATCTTCCTTACCGTTTCAGTAAAAAATCCTGCCTTGATTTTTCTCCTGATGTGTCTCGCCGAGTATTTGCGTGCATGGTTTTTTTTCGGAGTTTCGCTATCGTTGCGCCATCATTGTTCAGCAGCGAGCCGATACAAGAGTAGATTCACCTTTCGCCGGGGCCACTTTCCAGATAGGACTGGGTCTTGGGAGTCTTCTCCTTTATCGGCTTATCTGTCGGCATCAACACGCCGTCTTCGACAGCATCTTCAGAATGCTGTCGCCGCACAACATCGGCACATAAGGCTAGCTCTACAAACTGTGTCATCCCCGCGAACGCGGGGATCCAAGTTAGTGATTAAAATGGATTCCCGCGTTCGCGGGAATGACGCAGTAGGAGTTGCCCGAGGCCGGGATAAGCATCAGGCTTTATTTAACGACTCGTTCGCATCTGCGACCGGGTCGTTTGTCATTCGGCTGAGTAAAGCAAAGAGCGAAATCATTTAGGCGCTTCAATCGGCAAGCCGCCGAGTATCTGCGCCGGCCGGCGCAACACCGGATCGAACGGATTGATCTGCGCACTGACGATCGCTGCTTCTTTCTTGAGTATCTGCACCACGGTCGGCAAGCGGTCGGCGTTTAATCTTTCTGCCAGCGTGGCAACGCTCAAGGCTGCCACCGCGCGGCCTTGCCGGTCCAGCACCGGCACCGCAATCCCGGCCATGCCAGGCAGCAAGCCCACGCCATGACTAGCTGCGTAACCAAGTTCGAGCGAACGCTTGATTTCGGTGCGCAAATACACCTCGTCGTATAAACCCAGATCCAGCAGGCGCGGCAGATTGAAGCGGATGATTTCTTCGCGCTCGGCTTCCGGCAAGAAGGCAAGAATCACCAGTGCGCCCTGACCAACGCCGAGCGCGACCCGGCCGCCGATATCGCCGGTGAACGAGCGGATCGGGAACGGCCCCTCGCTGCGGTCCAGGCACATGGCGTCGTAGCCGCTGCGCACCAGCAGGAACATGGTGTCGCCCAGCGCGGCTGACAGCCGCAACAGGATCGGCCGGCAGATATCGCGCAAATTGCCGCGATGGCCGGCGCGCGCAGCCAAGGAAAAAAAATCCACGCTCAATCGATAGGCTTTGCTGCGTTCGTCCTGTTCGACTACGCCTTCGCCTGTCAGTGCGCGCAGAATCCGGTGCGCGGTGGGCTGGGCCAGGCCGGTTGCGCTGGCGATATGGGTCAGCTTGGCGCCGTCGCCATTGCTTGCCGCCAATGCGCGAATAATCGCGAAGCCGCGTTGCAGACTGGTTCCGGCAGAAACATCTTGATCTTTCACTATTTCCTCCAAATGAAATTAATTTATATATATATCTAATAATTGTCCATTAAATGGAATATATCAAATAATTAGTCTGCTATATGGAATATTGCATTGACCCTGATTTTTCTTTTCACTATATTGCGGAAATAGCTTGGTGGTAAGCGTATTGGGATCAAAACCGACCGTCATGGGAGACAAGTCGATGTCGTTTCTACAGCTGGAAAACCTATCCAAACATTACGGTGACTTCACCGCGGTTGAACAACTCAACCTGACGGTAGAGAAGGGTGAATTCGTTTCCCTGCTCGGGCCTTCCGGTTGCGGCAAGACCACCACCTTGCAAATGATTGCCGGTTTTGTCGAGGCCAGTGCAGGGCGCGTGATCCTCGACGGCCGCGATATCACCCAAGAGAAACCCAACCGGCGCGGCCTGGGCATCGTGTTCCAGAGCTATGCCTTGTTTCCGCACATGACGGTCAGCGCCAATGTCAGCTTCGGCCTGGAAATGCGGCAGATCGCCGCGGCCGAACGCGCAGAACGGGTGCGCAAGGCGCTGTCGCTGGTGCATCTGGATAAATTCAGCCACCGCTATCCGCGTGAATTGTCCGGCGGCCAGCGCCAGCGTGTGGCGCTGGCGCGGGCCTTGGTGATTGAACCGCCGGTGCTGCTGCTGGATGAGCCGATGTCGAATCTCGACGCCAAATTGCGCGAAGACATGCAGCTCGAACTGCGCGAGATCCAGCGCAAGGTCGGCACCACTACCATCATGGTCACGCATGACCAGTCGGAAGCGCTGTCGATGAGCGATCGGGTCGTCGTCATGGACGCCGGCCGGGCGATACAGATCGCTAAACCGTTCGATGCCTACGAGTGTCCGGTGAACCAGTTCGTCTCGCAATTCGTCGGCAAGGCCAATCTGTTTGAGGGGCAGGTTGCCGCCGTCAATCGGCACGGATCGGCACTCAGTGTGCACGGCCAATTGCTGAACACCAGCGATGCAACGCTGCAGATCGGCGAACGGGTCACGCTGTGCCTGCGCCCGGAAAAGCTGGAACGCTGCAGCCCGCAGGATGAAATCATTCGCGGCCGGGTGCGCTCCGGCGTGTTTCTGGGCAACCAATGGCTGTATCGCATCGATACCGGCCTCGGCGATTTGCTGGCTACCTGGCAGAACTGCGGCAATGCCGCATGCCGCGATGGCGAAGAGGTTTCACTACGCTGGGCGGCGGATGCGCTGCACATAGTCAAGCGCGAACACCGTGAGGCACAGAATGGCTAAGTCGCCGTCGCTGCCGTATCTGCTGACCGCTCCCGGCATGATCCTTTTTTTCACGATGGTGCTGGCGCCATTGCTGCTGACCTTGCTGCTGTCCTTCTATGGCTTCGATTCGAATGCCGGCATCAGCGCCAGCCTCAGCCTGCATAATTACTGGCAGGTTTTCAGCGATGAATATTTCCATTCGATTTTCTTGCGCACCTTCTGGGTGGCAGGGTTAACCACGCTCATCTGCATATTGCTCGGTGCGCCGGAAGCGTATGTATTGAGCCGCATGGCGAAACCGTGGCGCTCGATTTTCCTGATCATTATTCTCGGCCCCTTGCTGGTGTCGGTCGTGGTGCGCGCTTTCGGCTGGAGCATGCTGCTGAGCGCCAACGGGCTGGTCAATTCGACGTTGGTCTGGTTTGGTTTTGCACCGCTCAAACTGCTCTACACCACCGGCGCAATCGTGATCGCGCTGGTGCATGTGATGCTGCCATTCATGGTGATCCCGGTGTGGACCTCGTTGCAAAGACTCGATCCCACCGTCGCCCAGGCGGCCTTGTCGCTGAACGCTTCGCCGGCAACGGTGTTGCGGCGGATCGTGCTGCCGCAGGTCTTGCCCGGCATCCTGTCCGGCAGCCTGATCGTGTTCGGCCTGAGCGCCAGCGCCTTTGCGATTCCAGGCTTGCTGGGCGGACGCCGCCTGAAAGTGGTGGCGACCACGGTCTATGACGAATTCCTCGGCTCCCTGAACTGGCCGTTGGGCGCATCGATCGCCATCATTTTGCTGCTGGCGAATCTGCTCATCATGTTGAGTTACAACCGGGTTTTGGAACGCAAGTATTCCAGAACGCTGGGCTAGTCGAGTTATTTGGAGAACAGATCGCATGCGCAACAATGGCCCGGTTTCACTGATATTCCATGCACTGGTGGTGGCGTTCGTCCTGGCGCCGCTGCTGGTGGTGTGCCTGGTCGCGTTTACGCCGGAAGACACGCTGTCGCTGCCAACCCACGGTGCTTCATTGCGCTGGTTCAAAGCCATCTTTGAACATCCCGATTTCGTGCATTCGTTCAACAACAGTTTGCTATTGGCTCTGCTAGCGGCCACGGTCTCGCTGTGCGTGGCGCTGCCGGCCGGCCTGGCGATCGGACGTCTGAGTTTTGCCGGCCGCGATTTTCTGAATGCCTTGTTTCTGTCGCCGCTGATCATTCCCACCCTGGTGCTGGGGGTGGCGCTGATGCGCTTGTTTGCCAGCATGGGTGTCAGCGGTTCGTTCGGCTGGCTGGTGGTGGCCCATGTGGTGGTGATCAGCCCCTATGTATTGCGGCTGGTGCTGGCGGCAGTGGTGGGCATGGATCAAAGCGCCGAGCAGGCGGCGCAATCGCTCGGCGCCGGCGCCTGGACCGTGTTTCGGCGTATCACCCTGCCGATGATATTGCCTGGCATTACCGGCGGCTGGCTGCTGGCGTTTATCAATAGTTTCGATGAACTGACCATGTCGATTTTCGTGACCACCCCGGCTACCGTCACTTTGCCGGTGCGCATGTACATGTACGCCACCGAATCGATCGATCCGATGATGGCCTCGGTGTCGGCGTTGATGATCTTGATTACCGGCGCTGCGATGCTGCTGCTGGATCGGGTCTACGGGCTGGACAAGGTGCTGATCGGCCAGCAGGGATGAGACCATGTCAGGAATTGGAAGCAAAGCGATGAGCTTATTTACCAGAGTCGCCGAAACGCAGCGTGAATCGATTAGCTTCACGCTCGACGGCCGCGCCGTTACCGCGCTGGCGGGCGACACCGTATTGACTGCGGTCCTGACGCAGGCCGATAGCTTGCGGCTGTCTGAATTCAGCGGCCAGCCGCGCGCCGGTTTTTGCCTGATCGGCGCCTGCCAGGATTGCTGGATGCGCACTGAAGACGGCCGGCCGGTGCGCGCCTGCAGCACCGAAATTCAAAGCGGCATGCGCTTGCTGAGTTCGGTTTCAGGAGGCGCGAATAATGAATGAGCCACGGATCGTGATTGTCGGCGCCGGCCCGGCAGGCGTGCGTGCCGCCGAGATCCTGGTGGCGGCCGGTTTGCGGCCGCTGCTGGTCGATGAAAACCAGCGCGCCGGCGGCCAGATATATCGCCAGCCGCCCGCCGGATTCGTGCGTTCGAAAAAGCAGTTATACGGAAGCGAGTCGGCCAAGGCGGATGCATTGCACAGTACATTTGACAGACTGCGCAGCGATATCGATTATCTGCCCGAAACCCTGGTGTGGAATTGCGCCGGCCGGCAACTGGATCTGCTGGGCCGCGGCCAGCAGCAGTCGCTGCCGTATTCGCATCTGCTGTTATGCACCGGCGCCATCGATCGCATTTTGCCGTTCCCCGGCTGGCTGTTGCCCGGCGTGTACACCCTGGGGGCGGCGCAGGTCGCGTTGAAAGCACAGGGCTGCGTGATCGGCAGCCGCATGGTCCTGGTCGGCAGCGGCCCCTTGCTGTATCTGCTGGCCTATCAATATGCCAAGGCAGGCGCCAGGATCGCGGCAGTGCTGGATACCGCGGCGTTCTCCGGCAAGTTGCGGGCCACGCCTGATCTGCTTAAACAACCGCTCACCTTGGCCAAAGGCTTGTACTTTCTCGCGTGGCTGCGCTGTCATGGCGTCAAGGTAGTGGAGGGCGTGCAAAAGATTGCCGTCGCCGGCGAACAAAAAGTGGCAGCCATTACATGGCACAAGAACGGCCGCGCCGAGACCTTGGAATGCGACGCCGTGGCTAGCGGTTTCGGCTTGCGCTCGGAAACTCAGCTAGCCGATCTGGCCGGTTGCGCCTTCGAATTCAATCAACTCAATCAGCAATGGCTGCCGCAGCGCGATGTGGCCGGACGCAGCAGCGTCAGAGGGGTATACCTGGCCGGCGACGGTGGCGGCATCGCCGGCGCAGACGCCGCCGAACTGGCGGGAAAGCGCGCCGCGCTGGCTTTGCTTGAAGACTTGGGAAAAGCGGTCGACGTCCGCGAGAGCCGCCGCCTTGACCGCGCGCTGCAAAGCATTCAAGCCTTTCGCCGCGGGCTGGAGCGGGCATTCCCGGTGCCTGTCGAATGGGCGCGCGAGTGTGCCGATGAAGAGATCATTTGCCGCTGCGAAGAAATTACGGCGGGCGAGTTGCGCCATAGCGTGGAGCAGGCCGGCACGGTTGAAATAAACCGCCTCAAAGCGCTGACCCGGGTGGGCATGGGACGTTGCCAGGGACGGGTTTGCAGCGCCGCCGCCGCAGAAATCCTGGCGTGCAGCGCCGGCAAATCAATCGCGCAAGTCGGACGGCTGCGCGGGCAGCCGCCGGTCAAGCCGTTTCCGGTGGCGGTCGGCGTGGAGTTCAATTCTGCGCGAGAGATTTCATGAGCGAGCACTTGACAGCGGATGTCGCCATCATCGGCGGCGGCTTGATGGCTTGCTCGGCGGCGCTGGCCTTGCGCCGCATGAACCGCTCGGTGCTGTTGCTGGAGCAGGGCTGGTGCGGCGCGCAAGCCAGCGGCGTCAATTACGGCGGGGTGCGGCGTCAGGGCCGGCCCGCGGTACAACTGCCGCTGGCGCAGCGTTCGCATGCGATCTGGCAGAACTTGCCGCAACTGGTCGGCAGCGATTGCGAATATATAGTCTCCGGCCATCTGAAGCTGGCGCGTAACGAGGAGGAGCTGGCGTCGCTGGAGGATTACCGCGCGCAGGCCAGCGAATTTGGCCTGCAGCTTGAGATCATGGGACGGGCAGTGCTGCGCCAGCGTTACCCGTGGCTGGGCGACAAGGTTGCCGGCGGCTCTCTGTGCGCCGGCGACGGCCATGCCAATCCGCGCTTGGTGGCTGCGGCTTTTGCACTGGCGGCAAAGCGCCACGGCGCCGACATCCGCGAAGGCACGACAGTAGAAACCGCCAGCTTCGACGGCAAACGGTTTACGGTTCGTTGCAGCAACGGGCTGGAAGTAAAAGCGAAATTCCTGTTGAACTGCGCCGGCGCGTGGGGCGCCGCGTTTGCAGAACAGTTTGGCGAGCATGTGCCGGAATATCCGATTTATCCAAATATGTGGGTGACCGAAGCGATGCCGAAACTGGTCGAACCTAACGTCGGCATTGTCGGCGGCGGCTTCTATGTGCGCCAGGTGACGCGTGGAAATTTTATCCTTGGCGGCGGTCGCGGCACAGGGCAGTTGGCGATCGGGGCGACACGCCCCAGCAGTGCCTCCATGTTTGCTTCAATGAAAATGGCCTGCGAATTCATTCCGGTGCTACAAAACGCTTTGGTGATTCGCAGCTGGACTGGCGTCGAGGGCGCGTTGCCGGATAATCAGCCGGTGCTCGGGCCCAGTGCTACGACTCCTGGCCTGTTTCATGCTTTTGGTTTTTCCGGCGCCGGCTTTCAGTTAGCGCCGGCGGTGGGGGAAGTGCTGGCGGAGCTGGTGGTGCAGCAGACTACGGCGACCCCAATCCAGGCTTTCAGCATTGCCAGATTCAGCGGTACAAGTTAAGGCCACCTCTACAAACTCTGTCATCCCCGCGAACGCGGGGATCCAAGTTAGTGATCAAAATGGATTCCCGCGTTCGCGGGAATGACGCAACAGGAGTTATTCGAGGTCGCCTTAACCACGTTGACATCGATGTGATTGAGGTTACACAGGTGGCAGGCCTGTGTCGGGTATATCGGGTATATCGGGTGTATTGGGTGTATTGGGTGTATTGGGGGGCGTTTAATCTTTGAGGAGATGGCAACATGAAATTCAAGCAAATTATCCTGGCGGCAGGATTCATTTCGGCATTAGGCGTCGCTGCCGCAAGTAACGCCGAAACACGCACGCTGTATGTCGGCATGAACGGCGGCAGCATGGAAAAGAATTACACCAGCTATATATTCCCTGATTTTGAAAAAGCCAATAACGTCAAGATCGTGGTGGTCCCGGGCACTTCCGCCGACATCATGGCCAAGATGTCGGCGCAAAAAGACAAGCCGCAAATGCATCTGGTGTTTCTCGACGATGGCGTCATGTATCGCGCGGTCGGCATGGGCTTGTGCCAGAAATTGAAAGAGGCGCCGGTATTCAAGGAGATCTATCCTTTCGCCCGCATGGCGAATGACCAGGCGGTGGGGATCGAACTGGGCACCGTCGGCATCGGCTACAACAAAAAGATGTTTGATGAAAAAGGCTGGGCCGCGCCGACTTCCTGGATGGATTTCGCCGATCCGAAATACAAGGGAAAAGTGGTGTTCCAGTCGATTCAGAGCAGCACCTTCGGCCTGCACAGCTTCCTGATGTTTAACCGTCTGGTCGGCGGCACTGACAAGAACGTCGAGCCGGGTTTCCAGAAATGGGGCGGCACGGTCGGTCCTAACGTGCTCGAATATCTGTCCAGCTCGGCGAAAATCTCCGAGATGGTGCAAACCGGCGAAACCGCCATTTTCCCGCTGACGCCAACCGCAATCGCGAATTTGAAAGCCAAGGGCATCCCCGCCGAATTCGCCACGCCGAAAGAGGGCGCGGTGATGTTGATGGTGGGCGCTTGCGCGCTGAAGAATAATTCCGAGCCGGAGCTCTCGCAAAAATTGGCGGAATACCTGTTGAGCGCCAGCTCGCAAGCCAAGGCGATGGAATACGCCAACGCGATTCCGATCAACAAGAATGTCAAGATCCCGGAATCGGTGCAAGCCAAGATCGGCAATATCGACAAGCTGATGAAAAACATCAACACGGTCGATTGGGATGTCATCAACAAAGACCGCGCCGCCTGGAACGACCGCTGGAGCCGCATGATCGAGCGTTGAAGTTTGCCGGGCAAGGGCCGGACAAGAGTCATCTGGGGTCAGAGTCAACTTTCGCAGTGCTTCATCGCGAAACTTGACTCTCGTATATTGAGCATGCCGCATCGACATCGGATAATCAGGATGTAGAGGCGGTCGGGCAGAGTGATGCCGATTAGACTGAGTGCAGTTGAGCACGTGGGTCAGATAG
>NZ_JAGQEG010000032.1 GCF_018305005.1 Collimonas silvisoli | reverse complement strand
CAAACATACTATTAAAGGTCACGTGATTTCGCAGTCCTTCAATGTTGCATGTTAATAGAGGCATGCCGCAATGTTCAGATAATGTCATGCGTTTTTATTCTCTAAATAGGTTTCACTGCACCGATGAAAACGACTGTAATTCTGTCTGATATCCTCTGTTATCGCCTATAAGTTCTCCGCGATAAAATTTTACCTGCAGCGTGTCAAAATCCCACCGTTCATGCGCGTCTCCACCGCATGAAAATGCCATCACATCAAAAGCTCCACGCTAATCAACGAGTTAGCAGCCATCACTTTTTCTACTCCACTTGTAGAAGCAAAAACTGCTGATGTGTTTGTGTGATGGCTGCCCCGATTGACTGCAGCTAACGGCGTTTGCCCGTTCGAATTTCGTCAGCGATTCGCTCAACTTCTGCATTCGCCGTTTTCCACTCTGCATCTGCAGCGGCGAGATTATCCAAATCACTCGCTGCTGGTTGCCCACTTCCCTGTGGATAGAACTGCTTAGTGATGGCAAGGAAGGCTGCTTGTCTGCGCTCGAATGCACGACGTTGGTTTTCTATAGCGACGCGCTCTTCAGCACGTTGTTCTTCAAATGTGTTCATGACTGATTCCCATGTAAACACAGCGCCGATGTATTGAACGTGTAATTATAGAAACCTAGGTAGCGTTGTATAACTCGTTCGTGGCACCATTGAATAAGTAAACCTCTGCGAACTGGCTTTCCGTAAACCCGCCTTCCCGCTCAATAGCAGAGAGCAATTGCTTCCACCCGATCCTACCGCGAAGCTTGATTTCCTCGCACGCAATCAGCAATACGGTGCCTGGATGATATCGCTTCGACGCCTTTTTCCAGAATTGCGTTTTAATTGCTACCGATAGACGCTCGATGTGCTCATCGCAATCGACGGCGCTCATCGTTGCAATTACTCCACCAGATTTTTTGTCGCGATGTATTGGGCCTGCTCCCGGAGCGCAACCTCGAAAAACAAGTAACTCAGCCCTCAATGCATCATCCCCGTCATAGCCCGCATAGGTAACTTGGACTTCGAATTCCCGGTCAAAATATCCGGTGATCCTAATACGGCCATCAGCACGCCCAGAATTTTCAAAACCCTCTACCGCGACATCCAATCCTGGTTGCTTGTAACTGAGAGCAAGGCGGCTAAGTGGGTATAGCTCTTCTCGCAACGTCTTACTTCGACCAATTTTTTGATGGTAATCTTTTTCAGAGAGAGCTTCGATGCAACGATCGATTTCTGTTGCGAATGCGTACACGCCCCTCATAGTCACTGCCCCCTCTTTGCATCGGTTACGTCTATTTTTGTTTTACAACGTCATCGAGAACCATCTGATTGACCATGCACCAGACTGGATGGGTAAATATAGTGTCATGATCTGGGATTGCCGATTCATGACTGGCAACATTCCAAAACGGATCATGCGCGGGACCCAGCGCAGGGTAGAACTTATCGTTGCAAGTTCCAGACTCTCCTTTGCAACCATCGCTTTGGCGCCCTCGGAACAACTCTCGATACGTGCCATGGCGTATTTGCAGTTGAGCCCCCGGTGGTCCGGCAACATTAGTATCCCACTGACGTTCATACGGAGCCTTAGACGTATTTTCTGCCTGCCGCAACCAGCCATCGGCAATTGGGCACAAAACTTTCGATGGCGAACTTGCTACCAATGAATAGGAAGTAACTGCCGCTGGGTGATTTAGTTCTAATTCATGGGTCGTGCCATACGGTTGGCTTTCAATTGAGTTATTGCGTGCCACAAAAGCCCGAACGTGACCGATAGCGTGGTCTTGACCAAACTGCGTTCGCAGCAATATACGCTGCGCGGCAGGGAACGCCCAGCCAGTCGCCCAGTCGCAATCAAAAACTCCGTCTTTCTCACCCGGGCGAGGATGAACAGAATTTGGGATACCCCAATCGCAGGTAGCCGTCAGCGACATCAAAATTGGTTTCTGCCGCGGCGAAAAATAGGCATTGTCATTGCTCACAAATGGCTGGAAATTAGCGATCTCATTTTCTTTTTTCTGCAAAATTTCCCAATTAGAAAAATCACTAGCAGGGTTAAATAAAACCGTCAGATCCCCAACTCCACGAATCGGTTCGCTTTGTTTGCTTTTTGTAAGTGCATCTATATAGACTGGAGTTAACCCAGTGATCAATAAATTCCCTCCGAAGCTATGCCCTGAAATCAGCAAGCGATTTAAATCAGGAGAAATTTTGTCATCATGCAGTAAAGCGTCAATATCCAGTAATTTTGCCGCGACTTTGTCCGCAATGAATTCACTGTTGGCTTTACGCGACTTGAAAGTGAACAAAGTCGGCACAGTCAATTCATCAGTCCAGTGCCAGCGCCAAGCATTACCTGACCAACCAACATATATGCCAAAAACACGAGCGTTTTGACCAAATAAGAATTCACGCTCATGTAGGTAACGTGCAGACAACGCCACCATAGTACGAAAAGCGCGGACATTACTGTCATCAATTGATGCATCATGCCGCCAGCCGTGGACAAATACGACCACATATTTCGGCCCGGGAAAATCGCTTAACGCGTCCTGGATAGCTCGCCATTGTTTAGGTTCACGTAACGATCCATTTTCAGAAAATTCCAGAAAATTCAGCTGAAACGAAATCGTCTGCTCAGACTCTGCCAACGCTATCGTATGTCTCTCTTGGTAGCAGCCTGCCGCCGCACCTACAACACCACTTTCGAACGCACCAGGGTGTCGATGCTGGGCCTCTTGAAATACAGGTGATCCCGCACCGGTTTGATATAGCTGACAAGCGGTCGCATTTGGATCTAATTGGCGAAATGGCGCGTTAAAATTCGCACACGCTACCAATTGAAAAATGCAGAAACTTGAAATGAGAAATCTCAAAATATTTTCAAGTGGATTTCTATGTATTTTACGTTTTCTCATTGCATTTATCTCCCTAGGTAAGCACTGGGTCGCAAAAATGTAAGATCATAAAAGCAAAAAATTCAGCCTCACTCGTATGTACGAGAACCAAACTGGAATATCCACAAAAAAATTCAATCTGACACGAAAATCATTTCGCGGTAACGTAATCTCCCTCATAGCTTCAAAGAGCGACATTGCACTTCACTCTGCCTTCTTACAGCCGTGGCGATGACTTCTCATTCAGCTTCAACCACGTGCGACGATCGCCTCGTTAAGACCTTGGATGACACTGGAGATGAACTCTTTGTTTTGACTATTGAGTGCCCGTGTTTCGCCGGAAGCGCTGCTAAGCACCACATGGTGAGTGGCTTTGCGGAACAACAATAGAATGCCAATGACCAACGGGATACCAATTACCCAGATGTTTGCGTGACTCAGTAGTGCCACGACTGCTATAAAAAAGGCGACTATCGGCCCCGTTTTGCTTGGGGTTTCTGTGAAAAACTTCACTGACGTAATGCCGGACATTGCATAGGTCTGCGAGGAAACGATAAAGCGTGCGTTTGTAACCTTGACGTCGCCGCCATCGTAGTAGATCTTTTCCTGTGATTCGCTCATTTTATTTCCCTATAGTGATTGTTATGTGAATCGAGCCATTACTCTCCGTGGCTACAAAATGGCTGATGTGCACCGTCTCCAGTGCCAGTGCTCTGTACTTCTTTTGGAATCCAATTTTTCATCGATGAAATTCCCCTTGATACAAATGGTAATGAGCAGCGTTTATCTGCCATCACGGAACCGCAAAAAAAATAGCCTGCCGAATAGCAACCACGGGGCAGCAAGTTGCACTGAAACATCATTCCTGACAGTCGTTATTAAAGTAGCAGTTTTTGAGCTTCAATAGCGTGTCGTCGAAGAAATATTTTTATTTGCGAAACACATTGCTGGCTGACCAGCATTGTTCTGTAGGCGGCGAGCCCTGACAGTCTCTGACATTCCCTGAAATCAAAGGAAGTTACATTGATGCATTACTTCGCACATTGCCGGTGCTCCCTGCATCCGTTTTTATCATTTGCATAGAGCGTCCCGTTGCCTTGACGAATGACAGGAACAGTGTGGCGGCGTATTGATCTGCGGTTGATGCCACTGTAGGCGACTAACTCTAGCCTGATGTAACGATAACAATTCCCCAGGAAAAAGATTCCTATGTTTAACACCTCTCGCACCTTAACCGCGAAGAGCAGCGCAATTCCTGAGTTGCTAGGGCAACCTGCGTTAATCCCGGTCAGCCTGTCAGGCACCGAAGGCATCAACGCGCTGTTCAACTACAAGCTAATACTGAAGACGCCAGATGCATTGAATCATCTGGCCGATGCAGCCGCCAATTTCAATCTGGACGATTTTATCGGTCGCGAACTGACCGTCACCATCGAACTCGAAGGCAACGGCAGTTTTATTTCAGGCGCAGTGGGCGGCAGCAGACTAGGCAATGTGGGGGCCGGTACGCGTGAGATTTCGGGCTTGATGACCGATGCGCGGATGCTGCGCCAAGAAGGACGGCATGTGTTCTACGAAGTCACGCTGCGACCTTGGCTGCATCTGGCAACCTTGACCACGGACTGCAAGATATTCCAGGATATGACCGTGGTAGAAGTGCTCGATAGCTTGCTGGCAGACTATGCCTTCCCGGTCGAGAAATGCCTGTATGACGCTCATCTGTACCCGAAGCGCGATTATCAAACGCAGTACAACGAAACCGATTACGCATTCTTTTGCCGTCTCACGCAGGAATTCGGCATCAGCTTCCACTTCTCCCATAGCGACGGCGCCCATAGGCTTGTCCTGGCGGACGCCAACGGGTCTTATCGCAAATTCAGAAGCAGTGCATATCACGTACTGAATTTTTACACTGAAGGCATGCGCATCGATGAGGAAACGATATCCGCCTTCACTCCCGAGCGCAAACTCACTGCCGGCACTTACACGACGCGAGACTATGATTACACGCGACCGAAGGCGAATCTCACGGCAAGCCGTAGTGACCGTCAGTCCACCGCACAGAATAATCAGGAAGTCTACGAATGGCATGTCGACGCGAACTATGCGCAACCGAAGGCCGGACCGAGCCAGGCTGAAAACGATCCCCGCGCCGAAGGAGACTTCATTGCCAGAATGCGTATGGAAGGCATGCGCAGTCACGGCCATCGCGCCCACGGCTCCGGTCATGTCCGCGCGATGGTGCCGGGTTGCACATTCACGCTGAAACGATATCCGCAAGACACTGCCAATATTGAATATATTATTTTATCGACCACGTTGACCATCGAAGAGGTCGCACAGGAAACGCAACGAATCGGCAGTCTGCGTGGTCAGCAGTATCGGGTTGACGTGGATTTTACCGTCCACCCCGCCAATGGTCAGGAATTCCGTCCAGACCGCACGACCCGCAAACCGATCGTCCCAGGTATCGCCACCGCGGTTGTCGTGGGACCGGAAGATCAAAACATCTGGACCGATTCGCTTGGGCGCATCAAAGTGCAGTTTCCGTGGGACCGCATTGGTCAAAAAAATCAAAACAGCAGTTGCTGGGTGCGGATAGATGCACCGTGGGCCGGTAATCAATTAGGCGGCATGCACCTGCCGCGTACCGGGCAGGAAATTTTGATTTCGTATATCGGCGGCGACCCTGATTTACCCGTCTGCACCGGACGAATTCACAACCAGATGAATTTGCCGCCGTGGTCGTTGCCAAGTCAAAGTGCCTTGTCCGGTTTCCGCAGCCGTGAATTGACGCCAACAGGCGGCAACGGTGCTGGCGGTCGCAGCAATCATCTGGTGATGGATGATACCGAGAAGAAGATTCAAGTCCAACTCAAGAGCGATCATCAGCATAGCCAGCTATCGCTTGGCAATATCACGCGCATCGAAGACAACGCCGGACGCAAAGACCCGCGTGGAGAGGGTTTTGAGCTGCGCACCGATGGTCACGGTGCCGTTCGTGCCAAAGACGGATTATTGATCACGACTGAAGCACGTGCCAACGCGCAAAGTCATATTACCAATATGGGCGAGACAGTCCAACGCCTGACGCAAGCTCGCGGCCAGCACGAAACCCTCGGCGATCTGGCGCAACAGCATCAGGCACAGGATCACGATAGCGACCAGAGCGATGTCGCCAAGGTCATCAAGGCGCAAAACAATGCCATCAAAGGAACCGGCGGCGATGCCAAAGTGGGAAATTTCACCGAACTGAGCGAGCCGCATCTGATCCTTGCCAGCCCTGCCGGAATCGAAACCACCACACCACAGTCAACGCACATTGCCAGCGGCGAACATATCGCGCTGACCAGCGGCCAGCATTTGAGCCTGTCCGTTGGTCAACGACTATTGGCAAGCGTCAAAAACGGCATACGTATCTTCACGCATAAAACCGGAATGAAATTGATTGCGGCAGGCGGCGACATTGACTTGCGGGCGCTGCAAAATAATATCAACCTGCTTGCCAAGCTCAACGTCACCCAGACCGCCAACCGCATCACCATCACCGCCAAGGAAGAAGTCATTGTCAACGGAGGCGGCAGTTATATGAAATGGAATACCAGCGGAATTGAGACTGGGACCAATGGTAGTTGGGTAGTGCATTCAAATAGTAAAAATTTGGATGGTCCTAATAGTATGCATATTCCTGTGCTATTTGCTTTGCCATTTGACGAAGCATTTCTTGTGAAAGATAAAAATACCGGAGCAATCATGGCGGGCAAGAAATATAGAGTTAAGCGCCAAGACGGTAGTTATGAAGAAGGAATAACGGATGACACTGGACATACTCATTTGATAAGTACTTTCATTCCCGAAATTATTACACTTGAAATGCAGGAAGAATAAATAAAATTCAGACATCAAAATTAACTAGGTGATTAATTAACTGCAATTGGTATATTGACATATTTTTTACTTGATGGCTTGCTGCGACAAAGAAATAAATGTCGGTTATTTAAATTACGAGGAAATACGATGAGTGCCGCAGTTGATATAAAATGGAAAGTTTATGGTGATTCAACAACTTCACCTGTAGAAAATACAAAGCGAAAAATAGTAGAAATAGAGCCAGTAAAACTCTTGTTTTTACTTTTTTGGGTAAAGGGAAAATATGGAGGAGCGCTCTACAGCGAGGGCGCAAAGACCAGAATGCATAATATAAAAAATAGTGCGTGGTATAACCCAGCAATACATGAGGTGCACTGCCCAGATATTGAAGACTTATCCGAAATAAAAAATATTGTTGCACGCTATATTGCCAAGTTTGGTGGTAAAACCAAGGTGCGTACAAAGGAAAGTAGTATTCATTCTCATGCTGCCGGAGATGGTCCGTTAGGAAGTGTTAATCCTGTCCAATTTTCTTTTCATTCGGCAACAGAATTTGCTCAAATGCAGTTGGAAGGTTGGGATGCTATTGATTTTAATTGGTGTACTGATACTCCAAGATTTATTGTATATGGTTGTGATTCGGCACTTGAGCTTCCCCCCGAAGATAACCCAAATAAGAAAAGTTTTAAAAATTTTGCCAAAAATTTATCAGAAAGATCTAAGTTTTTAGATGTTGAAATTTGGGGGCAGTCCACCAAATCTGTTCCATCATTTTTACCTGACTATCGAGTTACATCGTTAGCAAGAGATATGCATATGGGTTGGTCTAGAGGGCCAACGTATCAGATAGCGGGACACATCAAAGGAGGAATAAAGGCGACCGATAATGCTATCCGCATTGATGATCCTGAATACGTTCATAAAAACAATGATCCAGCTGAACCTATGAATTGTTACCTGAATGGAAAAAAGATTCGCTCAGTAAATCAAGGATACTTTAATGATCATCGTAAAAAAACGTAGAATAATAAAATGGTTATTGTTTGTAGTTGGCTTTGTCGCGCTTCTATTTTTATTGAGACGTTGTATTTATTTAGAACCACCGTTTACGGTTCACGGAGACAAAGAGATACTCAATAAAGTGCATGTTAATGTATACATGTTTAAATATGATTCACGCTCTTTTTTGGCAACAGTTTTTTTAAATGGTAAATCGTATGCTGCAGACAATAGTAAAGTAGATAGATTCGAAATATATGCAAATTATGACAATAAATTATTCTCTCATTATTCTTATGACAATATTCCGAGAATGGTAAATGATGATCAAATGACGCGCAATGCCCTTTTTTTCTGTAAAAAATCTTCTGGCCTATATCTATCGAATAATAGCGATCGAAAGTGCGATGCACCCAGGGAAGATGAAAAGATGCTTCCATTTGAAGAGGAAGTGAAACAAGAATTGTCAGAGAACGCAAATCCATTACATCCAAAAACCAAAAACGAGATAGACGATTTTGTTAATGATCTAAAAAATGGATTTAATGAAATAAAGATTCTTCATTGACAGTTTCAATTTGAACAAAGCTAGTCATGTGCGTTGTAAGTACATTCTGTACAAGAACATGAATCTCAACTGAACCGCCGCCATCATCAATACACTGACGACAGTGCAACGCGGATTTATTTAGCCACGACGTACGAGCGATTTATTCCTTGTGAATGAACGCAATTAAAGCCGTTGTCTATCTGCGGTAGTCGACGGGATAGTACCTGTAACGAATTCAATACGAGTTACCGGCATGGACATCTATCAAAAAAACTACCGCAAGCTGTTGCAACTCATCCCCACATTGCACGAAATAAAATCAGCTGCCAAACTCACGGCACCGGGATACATGAATCTGAATCTCGATATCCTGAATCGCCACCACAAGAAAACAGTCATCGCTCTCAGTCACTACTACAAGCATCCATCTGGCGACATGATTGCCGATCCTGACATGACGATTGCCGTCTACTCTGCAAACGAGACCATCGAAGCACTGACGTATCAAGACTGCTTCGGCTACCGCAAAGTCTACGACGACGACCTGATGGCATTCAGCCCATCGACCAAAAAAGAACTGAATTCATTTCTCGGTCAATGGCTGACAAATTTATTGGAGCAAGGTCATGCGTTATAATCTTACATTACACATTGCCTACACTAGCCACAACGGCAATGTGTTCCCAAACTGTTGAATCTTATATTTCATGACATGGCATCGTTCCGTCGTGCCAGACACGCTCGACATAATCGTCAGCCCTCGGGCGTTGCGCGACCATCAATGCCCCACCACGCTTCAGGCGTGCTGTGTCGCCAATCTCTAAATTACTGTCCATCAAGAACACTCAATATTAGGATAGTTGTATATCACGCACTTGGCACTTGTTGTTGACCACCGTAAATATAAAAACCTTGGCTGCCCGTAAGCTAACGCAGTGATGGCAGTGACAGTCAAGCGTTATCATTTCACAAAGGAAAGAAATGGAATTGAAAGATAGTTTATTTGCAGGCGACTGCCGAGAAGTACTAAAAAACATACCCGAAAATTCAATTTCGGCTTGTATCACGGATCCCCCTTATAACTACGAATTCATCGGACACAAATGGGACGATGGGGAAATACAGCGCAGATTGGAGAAGGTCAAAAGTAGCAGCACATTGGTGAAAAACATACCATACGGTAGTGGTCTAGCGGGCGGTGTTCGCAATGAACGATGGTACAGAAACATCAAAAAAAATATCGAAGAGTACGAACAATGGTGCTATGAGTGGGGGACCGAAGTGTATCGAGTCTGTAAACCCGGCGCATTCGTTGTCGCGTTTAATAGCACTAGAACGTCGGCGCATGTACAAGTTGCGTTAGAGAGGGCAGGATTTTATGCTCGTGACATTATTGTATATCGGCGATCCACTGGCATTCCGAAAGGGTTGAATGTATCAGCCCAAATGAAAAAAAAGGGTGTCGAAGAGGCCCCTGATTGGGAACGTTGGCATAGTGCATTCCGAAGTGAATGGGAAGCGATTGTAGTAGTTCAAAAACCACTTATTAATAACTATTTGGAAACTCTTGACCTGTCAGGCGTCGGAGTTATTAAAGTGATAAATGACGACGGCTCCTTCCAATCCAATATTTTGGAAGGTATCCGCCGCGATAAACCCCATGACTGGAATGTCCACTGCACTGTAAAGCCGATGGCACTGATGGAAAGGCTTATTGAATTGTTCGTCCCGCAGCCAAGCGAACATATCGTGCTTGATCCATTCGCTGGTTCTGGCACGACATTAGTTGCGGCAAAAAAATTAGGCGTACGATATATGGGTATTGAAATCGTTCCGAGTTATATCGACATAATTAAACGACGGCTTGGTCAAAAAATCGATAGCCCAGAAGCCCCTATTGCCCATATTAACGAACAACAGGAAACCTTCCCTTTTGGTTAATCAAATACTGTTTAATATCTACTCCGGTCATCTTTTCGATAAAATCAAAAGAATTTTTCCCTGTGATCACGGTCCAATCGCCACTTATACATGCGCTTATCGCAGCACCAAGATTGTCTTCTCTAGCAATTAAAAGCACCGGGGTAAAGCCTTTTGTTTGTAGCAAAGGGCCGTAAGCTTTAAATTTTTTTAGAGTCCCGGCATCTCCCGAACCGATACGATACTTAGTGTCAATTGCGAATTTCCCTACCCCCAGATCATATGGTGAATCCAAGCCAAATTTCTCAGCAACCGAAAAATCGGAACAACACTGACGGCACAACTCTGTCACAAGAAGCTGCCAACACATTCCCAATTCCCGTCCCCAAAACTGTCGATTTTCGCGTTTAAGCAACGGGGTAATGTTGAATACTTCCATCAAGACATCAATGTCATCGTTTTCTTCTGCATAGGATTTAGCATTAAAAGAATTTTGGTATTGCTGCAATATCTTGTTCAAACTTTGCTCAGTAGCCGGTAGCATCGCAACCCTTCCGTGTATATAGAAGGTTGCTAGTCTAGCATCTGGCAGCGTCAAACTATCAAATAATGAAACAATAACGTCGAATCGATAGGCCTAATTAAAGGCGCATGCGAACTCATGTATTGCCACTGATCGAAATTTGATTGAGGTACCCTGCTGTTCTACCTAACTGTTAGGAAGAAGATAAAAAGGTGATCACTCTGAAACTGCTAGGAAAGATACAGCTAATGTATTTTCAGGATAATTTGTCACTGCATGGAACAACTTGGTTGTGTTATCCGTCCCTGATCAACAAAACTCAGGGACGGATCAAGCAAATCATTTTACGTTCGCGTTAATCAGCTGGTAATACGTGCTGGCACCCGCCTTCGACAATTTCGCCTCTGCGACAAATATATCTAGAATTTCCTTACGGGTGACGCCCTTCACCGCTTTCATCCGTTTGTAAATTTCTGTCGCGATGACCATCTTCACTGGCGCAGCCACTGCCGATGCATCTGGCGATTTTTCTGCGCTCGATGCTACCGGTGTCTTGGCCACATCGTTTTTAATTTCCGTTGGAGATACTGCCGCAATCGTATTAGACGCCGTTTTACCCGATTCCAGTCCAGTCTTGATAGATTCTGCCGGATTGATAGCGTTATCCGTTTTTACCGGCGTTATTACGCTCGTCGGTTCTGGCACCTTGATTGTCGCCGTGGTCGTGACCGCAGCGGACTCCTTGACTGGCTCAACTACTTTAACTGGTTCCGTTGTCTTGGCTGGTTCGCTCGTTGCTTTGAGTGTGATGGTTCCGGTAGGCTTTATCATGATAATGATCTTTCGTCGTTGATCGAGTCATCACCATCCGGTCTACCGTAAAAAATCTCAACGCCAATCTGACAAGTCACATCTTCGGCATGAACGTACAACCAGCAAAGAAATCATCAATTTTCTTGGTCACCCATGTCATTTTCCATGTCAGTAGAACGTATGCCGCTACTAACTCGTTGATTCGCCAGGATATTCTCTACTAGAACAGAAGCTCTTCTAGCTTTACCGTTACAACCAACCGTCAATTACTACTTTCACCGAACGCTGGTCCATCATCGATGGCCTGATTCTTGTACTGTGGAGTCAGCGTACGGAAATTTTCAGCATTCAGCCCGGTTACCACGCCATTCTGTTCAAGCTCATCCATCAACGCTAACGCGACGCTATAGCCCAAAATCAAACGACGCTGCAACAGCGATACGGACACGACCTGCTCTTTCAGCAAAACAGCCTTCGCCAATTCGTACATAGTAGATTCAGTCACAGATAATTCTCCTAAATGGTATCCAGTCCGCTTTGATGAATCGCCAGCCGGCTCAGGTCGACATCCCAGGTCCTGCCGGACCTGCAAAATTGGCACGTAGGCCAGGCAGCCACAGGCTACCAAGCCCACGTTCCGCTTTGGGTTACCACCGCCAACGGGTCAAGCTGTCCACAAACTGACACGATGCCCATCCGCACCGCTGGCACCTGTGAGCCATCAGACACGACCTACCGTCTTCGTCTTGCCCATATTTGCCGCTTCCCACCCTTGGCTCACCTCTCGGCCTTGGTATTGACCGGTAAATATTCGAGGAATAATTTAAATGATTTGATGATTTGATATATTTTTTAAAACCATCATACAAAAAAATAATATATATAAAACATTCCAAAAACACGGACGAAACATCAAAACGTCAAACATCGAGGCAAGGCATCTGGCGACGGCTGAAACTGGATGATGGGTGCTATCGGCAGAACTGGCGACAGGTGGGCAAAGGTAAGCCGTGGGAACAACTACTAGGCGATCACTGCTCATATTATAGGCAACATATGCGGCAACGGCAAAGCTACCGCCAACAGCACTTAAGCCAGTCGTCAGGCGACAGGCCGATCTGCTACGGCAGGAATGCAGACACTACTTATTCAGCGGGAAAATACCTTTCGCAACGTTCTCGATCAATTTGTCTGCCTGCCTGAGATATCGCGATACGGTAGATCGCTGAATATTCCACATACGCTCTAGTTCCTTTGGCTTGGTGCTCCTTTTCCAAATTTTGCCAGCGTTTTTTCCAGTCTTGTTGATCAATTTCAATTTCTCTTCGATCTGCATGCCGGTCATTTCCGGATGCAGTTGCTTGAACTTATAGACCTTCAATGTTTGTTCTAGCCCATGAACAAATGGCCGGGAACAAAACGAATAGTGTTGCCGAATATCGTCATGCTTTGGCCGTCCCCTTTTAGCCGGATGCGACTCACGCAAAAGCTTCTCGAACTGTTTCTGCAAGTGCATCTTCGGCGTAAGCAGCGGAATGACGATGATCAGCGAATCATCATCTGTTTCGTAGTCTTTATATTCATCGATATTTTCAATCTTCTGGATAGCCAACGGGGCTTCTGGTTCAAAAAGACGGCGGTGATCCGGCCACCACGTCTTGAAATCCGTCTCCCAAACATTCCCAAAATCTTTTTTCACAAAATCGGCACATTTCTCTGGATCGGCGAGTTTCAAGAACTCAAACCATAGCTCGTACACCGCATCCGTGGTGGCTTTCTTTGCGTATTTCATATTAACGAGTCAATTAAAGGTTAATCGGTTGCTGCGTTAATAGTAACTCAGAGCCGGTAGCCTTGTAACTGTCGTGACGCACTGACGGCAAACACAAACAGCAGCAATTTTATTGATTTTCGATATCTAAATCCGATATCGCTCCACTAAGGAAAATAATGAACATATTTCAGGAAAAGCGTTTTACAGAAAACAAGTTGTCCGCTGAACTGGTTTCCTGCACAGAGGTACTTCTCTCGGCACCACTGAATGAACAACTTGCAGAAACACATGATGGCGTCTTCGATGTCGTCTTGAATGGCTCGGTGAAACCAACACACAAAGCACTGTCACAGTATTTTGCTGATGGCATTGTTGTATTTCATTCATACGGCCCGACGATACAAGATTTGCTCAAGGAATTCTCCGCGCCCGGCGGCGGCATTAATCTGAGCGCCGTTCGTAATACGGATGAATGCCCCAAGAACATCCCCCCCGAGCAATGGGAAGCGACACAAGACATGGTGAAGCAAGTGTTTTGCGTACTCGGCAAAGACGGCCTGATCCCGATGGAAAAATTGGTAGCAGATACACAGCGTTCTTTCGGCTACGGCGTAACTCGCAAAAAACGCGGCTTGGGTGTCGCCTGCTATCCCGATGCAAATTCGCCAGCAGTTGTCGCTGACATCATGTTGAATTTGATCGACCAACTCAAGGCAATGCAGCAACCGGCGTAAGCGGTAATTGGCAAGGCCGTTGTCATCAGCACCGGCCTTGCCAGCATGCCACGCATTCTGTGAATTTTCTCTATAACCACATTCAAGAGCAAATATTATGTCACTCAAATCAGATTCCGCAACAAGTGTACGTGGTTCAATATTGACCGCTGCACTACACTTTCTTAAACGTTTCTTCGCAGTGCTTCCCATCATCGCCAACAAGAAATTTCCAGCCGTTGCGAACGGCTTTAAGGATGCCAGCACAGATCCAGATCAAATCGTCGAATGGTTTCCGAAAAACACGCATGCAAATATCGGCATCGCGACCGGCGTGGCATCCAGCATTTTCGTTCTCGACATCGACGTAAAAGATGGCGTATCAGGAATGGAATCACTGGCCGAACTTGAAAACAAGTATGGTCCTTTGCCGCCAACGTTGACCTGTGCGACTGGCAGCGGAGGAAAACATTTTTATTTTAACTATCCTCAAGATACGCCAATCAAGTGCCGGGTTGCAATCCGTCCAGGCATCGACGTGCGTGGCGAAGGCGGCTACGTTGTTGCACCACCGTCGATTGTCAGCGGAAATCTGTACCAATGGATTGACGAATCAGTGCCGATTGCAGATGCACCTGCATGGCTGATCAAGATTGTTGGCGTCAAAAAGCCACGCGAGCCAAAGCTGACTGAAACGCCAACAATCGGAACCGTTGTCACGCCGGGCAGTCGTAACGACACAATGATGCAGGCTGTCACCGAACAAATGAAAAAAGGTCACCCTCGCAATGTGGTCACCGATATCGTCCTTATGTTAAACGCTGCAGCTTGCGTTCCACCGCTGGAAGATGCTGAGGTATTGAAAATTGTCGATAACGTCTTCCGCTTGTACAGCGATCAAGGCACGATGCATTGCACCGATTCGGGAAACGCAAAAAAAATGGCGTCACTATACAAAAATGAAGTTCGCTATGTTGTCGATACTGGTCAATGGCTGCAATGGAATGAAAACATCTGGTCGCCAACAAATAAAAATGCCATTTATGCACTGGCGAAAGGCGTATGTAAAACCTTGCATGCAGAAGCAGACGCATTAATTGACGGGCCACTTAAAAAAGCATTGAAGCTTCACGCACTGGATTCAGAAAATCGCCGCAAGCTCGACGATATGATCAAGTTATTTGAATCAGAAAATCCGATTGCTGTGCCAATTTCCACGCTGGATCAGCACGGCTATATTTTTCCAGTGAAGAACGGTGTCGTTGATCTGAAAACAGGTCAATTCTCACCACCTGATCGTAATTTGCTTCTGACACATGGCACTAACGTTGAGTACGATGTTAACGCGACTTGTCCACAATGGGAGAAATTCCTTTTGCAAATCATGGACAACGATAAAGATCTCGTTCTCTATTTGCAGCGTGCCATCGGCTATAGCTTGACGACATCGACACAAGAGCAGTGTCTGTTCTTTCTGTATGGCTTTGGTGCAAATGGCAAAAGCACATTCTTGAACGTGCTGCGTGCACTGATGAGCGAACTGGGTACACAGGCTGCGGGTGAAACACTGCTTGACGGGAAACGCTCCAGTAGCGGGCCTTCTGGCGATATTGCGCGGTTGCGCGGGAAACGCTTTGTCGCACTCAGCGAAGTTGACGATGGCAAATTTTTGGCAGAAGCACTCGTCAAGTCATTAACCGGCAGCGACGCCATCACCGCACGTCATCTCTACAAGGATGATTTCGTATTCATACCCGTCTTTAAGTTGTGGCTTGCAGCAAATCACAAGCCAACGATCAAGGGAGACGGGCATGCAATCTGGCGTCGTATACATTTGATTCCGTTTAATGTGCGGTTTGAAAAAGCACAACAGGACATTCATCTTGAACAAAAGTTGATACAGGAGTTGCCAGGTATTCTGAATTGGGCTGTCCGTGGATGTCTTGACTGGCAGAAGAATCGCTTGCCGATTCCTGTTGCGATCCAAAAAGCAACGAGTGAATATCGTTCCGAGATGGACATTCTTGGCTTGTGGATCTCTGAGCACTGTGAAATGGATGAAACCTATGAACTGCGGTTCGACGACGCGTATGAATTGTTCGAGCCTTGGGGCGTCACCAATTTCAAGTGCAACTACAGCAAGATCAAGTTTGGCAAGATGCTGACCGAACGCGGCTTTACGAAAGTCACACGACCACACCGCTGTTACGTTGGCTTGGCGCTGCGAAAAACTTTGCCAAAGCATCTGTTAAAAAAGCATGATGCCCACAAGGATTTTGTGCAGTTGGTGGAAACAATCTGTGCCGTGCAATGGCACCCTGATGATGCTGCTTGTGCTGAGCAATCTGGTCCTGAGCTTGCCATTTGTTTTGATCTGTTGGACGAAGAAGAAAAGCTTGCGGATCAGGTGAACGACGAGGAACAATTTCTTATCGTGGAAGATTGGGCTGCTCAAGAACCGAGTTTCGAGCAGTGGAAACCGGAAGATGAAATTGATGCTCAGGAATGGGGAGACGAAGGAAAAATCGATCCCGAACTCGACTGAAAATATTTTTTCCAGCGCGTCGTTTAACTGCTCCGCCCTGCCGTCCGTTCCATCAGAAAAGGAATCGGACGGCAGGAACTACCAACTGCAAATAATCGCTATTGGCACTCACAATTCTCAGAGATATTTTATGCCCTCAACAAAGAAACATCCCAAGAAAACAGCAGTCAAAAACCACAATCCATTGCTCGACAGCATATTTGGGCCTGATGAACCTGAAAAACCACAGACATATAGCGTCCGGCTTGTTTGTGAATTGCCTTATCCAGATCGGCCTATTCCCGGTTTGCTAAAGGTCGATGTCTACTGTTTCAAAGCCACACCCGATATGGTCGAATACGGTGAGAAGCTGGCGGTGGAACTTGAAGCATGGAAGGTGCGGAAAGACAACCGGACTCTTTTCACGATCCATCATGCCAAATGTCCCAGGTGGAAAAACTTGGTGTTGTATATCGAAATTCATCCTTCGAAATACTACAGCGGAGGGGCCTGCGCAGAGCATGTTTATGAAGATTTCAAGAAACACATTCGGTCACTTCCTGCATATCAACTGGTGCGGTAAATTCCGAGAGGGTCACTTTTACTCGAGCATAAATACGGCCAGAGTAAAGATTACAATTGACAGAGGTGTCACTTCCAAAGCCAAATTCTGGTCGTGACATGCAGCTAATTGGAGCGTCTTGATCACATCGTCATGATCTTACATACGTCTCCACAGTGGCTGCGAAGAGAACAGTTCCGTTTGAACCCAAGCTCTTGTGCGTGATGTGCATATAAAGTCCGTCCCCTTAGGCCGGATCGCATTGCCTCCCTGTTCCCGTTTGATTCAGCCGCCTGTAGAAACGAATGACACTGAGTTGTAATTCCTGATATGAAATTGGTATCCGTATGCAACCACCCTCCTTGCATCCGTTAATGGTGGGATCGTCCTCCGTTTATTGAATCGGTTGCCTGCTAATCCGGTTCAGCCCTGTACCCCTGACACGGTAGATCAAACCGAGCGCGGTAAGCGCTCGGTTTTAATTACTGTGACTGGCTCTCGCTACGCAAGCGTAGCGAGAGCGATAAATCCGATTGATGCAGCAGATGCGAGACGGCGTAAGACGGTTCAGAACGGCTCGGTTTTTATGCGAACTGTATCCAGCAGTTTCATGCTGGATCAAGTCGTGCTTCAATACTACATATTCATATCGCCGTTGATGCAGACAATATCTGTGCCGAGGACTTACGTTAGATGATGGCTTAGATGCAGTATATTTGGTTGCATCAGTAAATCAAGCCAACAGCACCTGCGGCGCTGCTGCAAAACCCGATACAGCTCACGAGTTCTGCGAACTCACTCGCTGCATCAGATTTTGGGTTGCGTCTGCGACCCGCCAGCTTTGTGCGGCAATATTCCATGTGGGCCAAGTCAATCGCCATATGCCAGTTGGCATCCAGCTTGTTTAACCAAGGCTGGACGCCATTTTCCGGTCTTCCGTCTCATCTCCCGGCTATGCCAGCGGCATATATCGGCATTTTCGCTGCCATTTCCGGCATATCACACCTGTCGACGCCGTTTTTTCTGGAAATACCGCTCTGGTGGCATTACAAATTCCGGACCTGCGACACCATAGAAATATCTTGTAAAGCCACCTGCCACGATCTGGCGACAATCCGAAAACGTCTGCTCAAATTTTCATCAGTATGACGCCAATTTCTGGCATCAATTCCACCACAAGGCCACCATGGCTTTACAAATTGCGGACTGGCATCGGTACGGAATTACATTTGTATACGTCTATACGACGATCTGGCGACAGGCCAAAAATCGACACCAAAATTTTCACACGCATTACCACCAATTCCGTACCAATCACCCTGTTCATGCCGGTTTCATCGCCGTTGTTCTGGGCTGATAAATAGCTGACGATGTAGTTATTTTCAACGCACAGAAGAGGCACAAACATGGCATTACATAAGCGAAGCAATAGCGGAAATTGGTACTATCAATTCCAGTTCAAGGGCAGAAAATATTTCGGCACAACTGGCACCCCGAACAAAACCAAGGCGATGCAAGTTGAACGCGATCTACGCAACAAGATACACGGCGAAGAATTTCTCGGCGAATCGGAAACGATCACGTTGCGGGAAGCACTCAACAAATATCTTGAAGTCCGTAAGAATCTGTCGTACTACAAGGGCATGGAATCGATCTCACGCAAGATGCTGGGCAGTAAGCGGAATTCCAAAACGTTTGTTGATTACCCTTGCTACGGTTTAAAAGCGGATATCCTGCTCCACGATTTACAAACCAAAGATATCGAACGACTGGTGCAGAAGCGAAAATCAGAGGGTGATAAACCAGCGACAATGAAACACGAGGTAGGCTTGATTCGCTCGACCATCAAGGAAATGATCAAGCTTGGATATAAGGTAAATCGCGAGATCATATTTCCCACGTTTAAAACGACGTATAGACTCCGTTATCTCGATTCCATCGAGGAAGAAGCATTACTTAGCGAGTTGAAGTCAGAAACGGTTAGAGGCGGCGTTAAATCGCTAGAATCGCGAACCACGGAATTACGCCGGAATATTCAAGATAATTATGATCTGGTTGTTTTTCTGCTCGATACCGGTTGCCGTTACTCTGAAGTTGCAAATATTCCCTGGTCAGCAATCAATCTCGAAGAAGGCACACTTGCGTTGTACCGCAACAAGGTCAGCAATGAAGATGTATTACACATGACTGCACGGCTTCAACAGGTAATGCAGCGTCGCTTTGCTGATCGCAGGCCTGAAGGTCGCTATGTCTTCGAGAACAAGGCGGGACAGGAACGCGGCTATTCGACGCAGGCAATCAAGAAGGCGATGGACAGAGCCGGACTCAATGCCCCTGATGTCGTCAAAGAAAAAGGCGGCAAGGTTACGATGCATACGTTACGTCACTCGTATGCCAGCAAGCTAGTCAAGGCTGGCATTAGTCTGTTTGAAGTTTCGGTATTGCTGGGCCATTCTGATCCAAAAATGACACAGCGCTATGCTCACCTTGCGCCGAACGACGCTAGCCGCAAAGCGGTAGACCTGATCAATGCCATGCAGGCGTAATGCCAGTAAACCATCTGATCAAAAATTTACCCGATATTCCCTGTATCGGCGGTCAGATGGTTTCAGCATTTCTCGCACGGGAATCGCCGTCAAAAACTGTGTGAAATACGATGGTCACAAACTGGAAATCGGGGATGTCTTATCCTGGTTCTTACCAGAGGTGTAAAACTGGATTACGCTGAGCGAAGATGTGATAATTGCAGTGCTTACTGCACTGGCATTCCATCCACAAACAAAGAAAAATCAAAGGAAAACACATGCCACAACTGCTTCCCCATATCGATCAAATCGCTCGTGAAAAACAGCGCAATGTGCTGACTGTTGAGTTTCACGACGATGAATCTCATTCGAATATTAATTACCGGCAGAACGAATCTCGTGAAACTATCATCGCATGGCTGACGGCTAACGATATTCCCCATTATCCGTGTGGACAGTACGCTAGCGAAACTAGATTGACGGCATATCGCGGCCAGATTTACATTGACGTGCCGTACGACGAAAGTGACGAGCGATTTCAACGTGTCGCCGCATTTCTAGAAAATTCAGATGGCACAATGAAATTTCCGAATACGTGGTTCAACTGCTACACACTTGAGCAATGCATGCGGAACGTTCATCACGACGCACCGGGATTCTGGGACAAGCGGGCTAAGAACTTCTAAGGTTGACGATATTGACTGGATCAGTTTGAAGTCCTTCCAGCGAAGCTGCGGCCCCTTTCTTTGCCTGTTCATGCTCAACTGACATCGATGCAAGCAGGCCAAGCAGCTTTACTCCCAACTCTTTCGATTTTCCTGATTGCGATATGACAAACGCCGAGACATATTGGCGAGTTGGTCCGTGAAGTACAACGGCAATTGCCAGAATGATGGCAATAAGCTAAAACCATCTTGGTAATCTCTTTGCTTCTACAACAGCCGCCATGAAGAATTTTTTGATGACGACCAAAGTTCCAAACGAAATCATCAAAGATCCTGCGATACCTGTTTTTAACGTGTACTCAACAGCTACGTGGCGAGAGTATGTTCGCAGCCTAGTTACGAGAACTGCATCTGCTACCTTCCCTCCCATTCGCGGAATGTCCGAATCTTTCGAGAGTATAAGAATCCCTAGCTTCGCTTGCAATTTTAGGTACGGCGCGTCCTTAGGATCTTCATAGGCATCGTCCACACCGCCTGCATCAACGAAATGAATGTGAGCTCTATAGGTCTGCCAATGCAACTCAAGTTCGTCGAGTGACACATTGTGCTCTCGGGCTAAACGAGGAAGATTAACGCTCATTTCTTGAACTAAGAACGTTGGTGCGTATGCCGTTATGGTTCCCGCAACTAAAACTTCGAAAAGCTCAGTACGAGACTCAGGCTTCTTTCTCTTTCGAGCCAACCATAGAATATCTCGAATAATAAAATTGGCATCAATAACGACAGCCATTTTAAAAATTTGACCCAGCATTCTCAGCAGGCCGTTCGTTTCAAACAGCGGCCTTATGGCGGACAAAGAATCTGATTTAATGGTCGTAGAAAAATTCACATATTCCTTATGGCGAATGAGCGCAATATCGATAAATATACACTCAATCACCGCATGCGAAATGCTCATGACAGCACGCCGGAATTTTTGGATGCACAGGTTGAGATATTTTGATATCGACGATGCACATTTCTGCGTACTGGAAATTCCCGCCAGATTCGAATTCAGGAATAGGCTGGGCGTTAGTTATTTCTCTCGTACTCCAATGCTATCAGCAGGTGCTCCAGTTCCGATTTCCACTCCCTGGTTCGTTTATCTTGTTCTTCCAGACTCCATCTACTGAATCTGGAATCCTTGCTCGGAGGTTTTTCCTGTTCTTCGGCAATGCGCCTCTCTAAATCTCGAATATTCCGGAGTCGTTGAATATGCGCCGGTGGATTGTAATAACCACTGTCGGTTACTTTGCCGAACATGCCATCGGTCATCAACATCACGAAGCCAAGAATCAAGAACAAAAACACATCTATGTACACTGAGCCTGAGTGCGATACTGGCTCCAGGAATATCCAACTGACAGTCGGCCACCAGTTCTCAATACCCCATTGCAGAATATTGTTGTCAATGCACAGAAGCACAAACAACAGGATCCCGTAGAGCATGAACCAACTGGATAGCAGTTTCCATGTCCAAAAAATCCGTTCTATTTCGGACGATGCGTTTTTGCGGTGTTTCCATATCCACGGCACTGACCAGATTAAAAGACCGAAGCCAACGACGACGAGAACGATGCTAAGAATATTCAGCAGGTTCTTCAGCATCCGTAGAAGTGGATGATTTGCTAAATCGTCTTGATCCATCTTGGTGCCTTTAATCGGAAATTTCGGATTACTTACAGTGCCGCACGGTATGCATGCAGAGCATTATTCAATCGCAGTTCATTCGCGGTTAACTCAAGTTTCCACTCGCGCATTTTTGTCTTTTTTTCTGATGTAGTGAGTACACGGAAATTGGATTGCAAAGACGGATCGCGATCCAGAATGATGTCGTTATCGATGATCACCTGATTGATGTAATGTTTCAGAGCTAACCAGTCCGGCTTGTGCCATGCATGGCTTTTATCTGTTCGTCCGAAATAATCAGCAACGCAGATCGCACCGAAGCCGAGAGCCAACGCAGCCAGTCCATCGAGAAGTAAACTCGTACGATGTGATGCCAAGAAGAACAAGCCGAATAAGATCACACTGGCGATCATCAAGACCCGCCCTACCATGGTCACTTTCCAGAATGTCTTCTCGTAGGGATCGGCGGCGGATTTAGATTTGCGTAACTGTGCTGGCATCAACAGCATCAGGATCACATAGCCAGCGGGAATGATTAGCATCGCCAAAATTGCATAAACCACGGCGATCTTGTAGACGAATGGCAGGTCAATGAAATCGCGTTGATCAGGTAGATTGAGCACGACTGGCAATCAATAATTGGGAGTGGCGTTAATTGTCCCGGCAGTGCGATAGGAATGACAACGGCCAGTCAGGCAAGGTCACATGCAACCCTGCTCGACTGGCCGTTTAGATATTGAATCTATTAGCCAGCGTTAGGATCGGTATTCTGATAATTGCAGACGTAAGTTGATCCAGATTTTCCGTTCGATGACACGGAAATATTCTGTTCGAACGGATACTTGCTGCCTTCCGATTTCAACTTTGGTTTCGTCACCAGTTCGTAGGCATCAGTCGCTTTGTTCAGTACAAGCTTCATGCCGGTCGATGCCGTGATGAGTTGTACCAACTCTTGACGCGCAATAGGAAAATCGATTTTGACAAACGGCGCTTGGTAGTTGCCAATCAATTTCACGTCCTGACCGAAGACAGTAACGCCACTAGGCAAGCGATACTGCACTTCATCTTCAATGCCGCCATCACCAATCGTTTTAGCTTTGACTCCGGCTTGCCGTAGCGATTTTGCGAAACGGTCGAGATCAGACGTTTGCTTCTTGGTTGCAGGAAACTCGGTAGCATCGCACTGAGCAATTTTTTGTAAGCGCGGTTTGAGATCATCGAATGACGGTGCGGCGATGGCGCTGTGGGCCACAAAAATAATGCCAGCCAGCGGAACGACTTTGAGATATTTCATGCGAACTTTCTATTCGGGTTAGAGAAGTGTTTTGTCCCGCGACGAATTGATTGTCGCGGGAGATCGACTTATTGCGGTATCGATACGCCATAGGAAGAATCCGCGCCAATAATATTGCTCTGGTACGGAAGCATCCAAGTGAGCCATGAATACGTAGAGCCGGTATAAGGTCCATGCCGATAAATCATGGTGGACGACAGCGTTTTGTAATTGATTTTCTGAATGCTAGTTTCCGTATACCCGCTGTCGACCCGCATCAAATAGATGTTGCCGTTGGTGTAAACAAGGTCTAACGGATTGTTGTCAGCGACAGATGGTGCAGTGGCTGATGGAAGTACTGTCGCGGTGGCGGTAGAAAAGTTATTTGTGCCAGGGTTGTGAAAGATCGTGCTGGCAAAGCTACCCAACGATTTATCGTCAACGCCACCGAGCCACAAATCGAATTTTCCAGTTGCATCAAAATCGACCAGCTCTACCGAGTAAATACCTAACCTGCATGCTGGATTGCAAGCCGTATTCGGAGCGGTAGATGGCGGCATGCGAGTGTAGTCCGGCTTGAATGTGCCATCCTTGTTGTTGACCAGATAGAACGGCTGTTTGTTGATCTCTGGATCAACCACTACGATGTCAGCAAACCCATTGCCGTTCACATCGGCAGCGGCAGCACCGTGGCAATAGCACGATATTGGTGCAGGTACATTTTTGTAAGTGCCATCTGGCTGACTGAGTAAAATGCGCGGAACTTCACCGGCGGTGTATCCGGCAGGAAGTGGATACAAATCTGTGCCGTGGCATGCTACAAAGATGTCAGGAACGCCGTCGCCGTTGAAATCCGCGACAATGACTTTGCGCGGGGTAATGCAGCCAGTTTGGTCAGATAGCAGTTTTGCCGTTTGATCTACCCAATTCCCGTTTACGTCCTTTTTGTAGAAGTACGCATGTCCTGGCGTGCGGCCGTAATTCGGATCGGACGATGGTACGAAGTTGTTAGTGAACCCCACCATTGATTCCGTGCCGTCTTGAAAAAAGTCACCCATTGCAAACCCTGTGGTGATCATTTCCGTAGGCGAAATAAACTTCACCGCATTTGCACCGCTGGATTTCGGAAGACTCTGATTTGGCAAGCCGGTATTCTTTGCGTTCAAGTACGAAGATTTTTGAACTGGAATTGGAACAGTTAAAGCCACTGTTTGATTGGCATTGCCACCAGCGCCGGTACAGGTCAGCGTGTAACTGCTAAGGCCAGCGGCAACGGGTGTTTGTAGAGCAGTGCCGGAAACTGCTTGTGTTCCAGCCCATCCGCCGGAAGCGGTGCAGCTTGTTGCATTAGTAGATGTCCAAGTGATGTTCGCGGACGATCCGAGAGAAATCTTCGGCTGACTGACACTCAGCGACACAGTGGGTGCTGGTGGAGACGCTGGCGCGGTTGAAGCCGACTTGCCGCCCCCCCCCCCACCACCACATCCAGCCACCGCAACGACTGCGGCGATCAAAACGGCAAAATTCTTATTCATTCGGGCTCCCTGTTGAAAAAAAATAAAAAAATTTCTACAGGGAATCTTAGCCGAAATTAAGATATTTTTAAACTAATTGAGATACTATTATCCCAATTGGTTGATATGGTGTGATTGGAGTTATCGCAGAATGCGATCATGCCTACCATCACTGAGAAAGCGGCGTTCACAAAACGCTTGGAATTTGCACTGCGACGCAGCCCTGAATCGGTTCAGGGCGCGACTGAACTCGCGCTGCGATTCAATCTTCGGCACCAGGGCAATGCGATTTCGCCACAGACGGCTCACAAGTGGCTGACAGGACGGGCGATTCCCACCAACGACAAGCTGGCGACCATCGCGAAATGGTTAAATGTGGATCAGCATTGGTTGCACTACGGTCCTGCGCCGTCGAAGTCAACGCCTGAGGCAAAAGATGTGGTCGCAAAAGGTGCGAAGAAGCTACCGCCGGAGTTGATCAATCTCGCCGTGAAGATTCAGGAATTGCCTCCGCACCGTAGATATCTCGTGGAAGAACTGGTCGAGCAGTTGCAACAGGATATTGGATAAGTTTCAGTATTCAGACGCCAGCATCACAGTCGTATAGCTGCGATCCCACTCCGTGATGACATAGAATTTTTTGTCTGCAATTGCATATGCAGACAAAATTCTGCCATCTCTCTGGACAGCCGTTTCGTTTAGTTTTTATCGTTAGCGGCAATATCGCCCCCTCCCCAATCACCTGCAAGATGCCTGCTAATTAGCTGGCGTGGTGATGTTTCCTGGCCGTGAGATCGGCAATCGCAGCAGGAGTCGCAAGAATGCGTCCAGAAACGAATAGCATAGGCTAATCCTAATTGTTGCAAAGGATCAACACCGCCCATTCAATCATGCAGTAAAATCAACATTACTTTGAATTTTTGATTGCCATTTTTTAAGGGATTTATGAAACGACCTGACCGTATTGCAAAAGTAGCGAAGTGGTTCGTAGTCGACGCAGTATATTTTTTCATAATTTTTTTGCCGGTAGCAATTGCCAGTCTTGCTCATCAGTTATACGCACTAAACGCTCGTCTTGCCGAAGGGCTTTTCAAAATTCCCAGCGTTACCTTTTGGGAAGGAGTAATCCCAGATGGGAAAATTGGAGACATTCCACTCAGTCTTGTACTTGTAGCTGTTTTAGCACTACTTCTTCTTATTCCCGTAGGAAAATTAAAGCATCACTGGTCTATGCTCAAAGAAGAAGACAAGGCTAGGGATTTAAAAGATTTGTAATCGATGCGATCGCACTTCGGATGATGCTGCGATCACGCTCCATATCCCTAATTGGCTGAAACTCTTGCACAAAGATAAAAATGGACTTCACTCCTATACTCGGCCAAGTTTTCCATAGTCTTTGGTATTTGATCCCACTGCTGCTTGTCGCCGCAGTAGTCAAATCTCCTTGGTTCAAGGGCGCGATGGGCGAAGCAATCGTCAACATATCGGCCAAGTTCTTCTTAGATCGAGCGACCTACCATCTCATCAAAAATGTGACGTTACCCATTGACGACGGCACTACCCAGATTGATCACATTATCATCTCAAAATTTGGCATCTTTGTAATTGAGACGAAGAACATGAAGGGATGGATTTTCGGCGATGCCAAGCAAAAAACGTGGACGCAAAAAATCTATAAGCACACCACAAAATTCCAAAATCCCTTGTTCCAAAATTACAAGCATGTCAAAGCACTCGAAGCACTTCTGCATCTTGACAGCTCAGTGATTCATTCGGTCGTCGTTTTTGTTGGGGACAGTACTTTTAAAACACCGATGCCGGAGAATGTCACCCAAGCCGGTGGCTATATCAAGTACGTCAAATCGATGAATCAGCAGGTTCTGGATGCCAATCAGATAGCAGATGCTATCGAACGCATTCGGAGCGGTAGAAAACCTGCATCGTTTAAAACGAGTCGTGAGCATGTCAAGCATGTGAAATCGATTGTGGCAGAAAAGACCAACAGTAATGCATGTCCGAAATGCGGAAGCGAGTTGATATTACGGACGGTCAAGTCCGGTGTAAATGCCGGATCGCAGTTCAAGGGATGCACGAAATTTCCTGCCTGCCGTTACACAACAAATTATGGTCAATAGAAAAAATAACTGCAGCTGTACCTTATGCAAGAGCGAACAGGATTTTGTCGTGAGCGACGAACTAATGGCTGAGCTGCTCGGAGGAAAAGTAACAATATTCGCCGGTGCTGGAATCAGTACCGAGTCAAGGAACGTTCTTAAATTTACATTCTATGAAACGGTGGCATTCGAAATGCTATCCCAACACGATCTTACAACATCTTCGCTCTCGTTTCCAGAATTAATGGAGCAATATTGCCGTCAGCCAAATGGTCGAATTAAATTATTAAAGAAAATAAAAGATCGTTTCGAGCATATCGACTCATTTCCAGAACTGAAGCGCTCAGCAACCCGATTTCATCGCGAGTTGGGGACGTTCTTTCCGATGAAAAACATAATTACAACAAACTGGGACACTTACTTTGAAGATCTTTGTGAAGCAACCCCTTTTGTTAGTGATCCTGATTTGGCTTTTTGGGAGGCCGCCAATCGGCGAGTGTTGAAAATTCATGGATCGGTTTCAAATTTCGGATCGATAGTTGCTACTGAAAGTGACTATAAGGAATGTCAGGAGCGACTTAACTCTGGCGTAATCGGCGCGTTCCTAAAAACCATTTTAGCGACACAAACAATCATTTTTATCGGATATTCGCTGTCTGACCCCGATTTCTCAGCCATTTATGATTTCATAAAAAAACAGATGAACGCTCTCCACAAACAAGCATATGTTGTCACGCCGTTTGCTGCTGAGTGTGAAAAATTCAAGGCTGCGGGCTTAATTCCGATACAAACTGACGGTGCCTATTTTTTGAGCCAAATTAAGGCTCATGCAACTGCCCAAGGCATCATGTTGGATGATGATATTTACGAAGCGGCAGCTATACTTCAGTCGCACGTTTTTGCAGCGCATTGTTCAATGCACGAAAACATTAAAATACGAGACTGCCCACAACTCATGTTTGCGGCGTCCTATCAAGATGGAATGCTTCACGCTCTTGAACGCGCAATAGCAATGCGGGGGACGGGAGAGTACTCGCATCGTTGTCGAATCAAAAACGTTATCAATACTTACCTAGAACTTCAAAAAAAGAAACTACGGCGTGGAAAATATGAAGACGTGGCATATATCGAAGGCTACGTGAATGGCCTAACGTATTTGTTAATGGATAAAAATGAAATAAAAATCCATCACATCCCGCTTTACTTCATGTTTGGAATTAAACATGACATTTTTGACCTTACAGACTTTCTCACTCAAATCAAGCGTGCACCGGATGCACACAAAGCATCTTACAAATATGCGCTCAAATACCTTAAAGATCTCCCGGTGTCTGAATCCGAAGAATTTCACCATCCTCCTTGGTTGTAAACTCTCGTGACTAATGGCGAGAGTGACAGAGACATTCATCCTGACTAAGGTAAATTGCTCGTTTCCTCAAGCGATCACACTCCGGATAAATCAGCCATCACATTCCCCATCCCCTCGAACATCTTTCAAGTTTGCAAACCCCGTCAAATCCCGCGTAAAATGCGGGAATTGCGGGTGTAGTTCAATGGCAGAACGAAAGCTTCCCAAGCTTTAGACGAGGGTTCGATCCCCTCTACCCGCTCCAGATCAGCGTTGGCACCCGTACCCTGGGTGCCATTTGTATTTTTGAGGCAATCAATTGTCTGGCGTTACAATGACGCTGCCACTTGCGGCAATCCAGCGCTTGCTTCACCCTAACCTTCGAATTTCCTATTTAGCATGTCAGAAAACAAATCCGGCAAACCCCTTTTTTACGATCCGACCGAACACCGGATCCGCAGCTTTGTCACGCGCGCCGGGCGTTTGTCGACGGCTCAGGCACGTGCCATCGAGGAACTGGGGCCGCGCTTTTGCGTTCCTTATGACAAGGCGGTGGTTGATCTCGACCGGGTTTTCGAGCGCACTGCGCCGACCATCCTGGAAATCGGTTTCGGCATGGGTGAAACCTCGGCGAAAATTGCTGCCGGCATGCCGCACAAGAATTTCCTTGGCGTTGAAGTCCATACGCCTGGCGTCGGCAGTTTGCTGAAGCTGATCGGCGAGCAGCAACTGAGCAATTTGCGCTTGATCCAGCACGATGCGGTGGAAGTGCTGACCAATATGATTGCGCCCGGCTCGCTGGCCGGCGCGCATGTGTTCTTTCCCGATCCCTGGCATAAGGCGCGGCACAACAAGCGCCGCTTGATTCAGGGGCCGCTGGTGAGCTTGCTGGCGTCGCGCATTGCGCCGGGCGGTTATCTGCATTGCGCGACCGACTGGCAGGAATATGCGGAACAGATGCTGGAAGTGCTGAGTGCTGAACCGCTGCTGAAGAATACCGCGCAGACTTACGCGGAACGGCCGGATTATCGGCCGGTGACCAAGTTCGAGAATCGCGGCTTGCGGCTTGGGCATAGTGTCTGGGACTTGGTGTTTACACGTGTTTGAACTGATCACTGGCGCGGCATAAAACGCGGCGCTAGGCAAATGCAATTGTCATAGGAAGCTTGCGACATGTTGATAACCCGATTTTTTTCCCGCATCGACAACCGGCTAACCCGGTTGGCTGCCTTGGTGTCGCTGCTTGCCTTGTCTCATCTGCCGCTGGCGCAGGCGGGGGAGCAAGCGCCTGCGCTGCCGCCTGGAACGACGACGATTGAGGAAACGCATTACCCGCCGGCCGCCCCCGGCATCACGGCGCCAAAATTACCGGCTTCTTCCAGCCGGCCGTCCGCCGAGGATATGGTCGAGGCAGCGAGACGGGATATCGGAAAGATAGACCACGAGCTGCGCAAGGACTCGCCGCCGAAGGAACCGGCAGCTGCGGCAGCGAAGCCTTCCATGCAACAGACACTGGAAAAAGCGCTTGCCGCGCCGGTCGAGCCGCACGCGGCCAAGCCCGGAGAGACCACGATGGAAGAAATCACGCGGCCGGACGGCCAGCGGGTGACCAAGGTGACCGGGCCAAACGGCACATATTGCGTGACGCAGATTTCGGTCGGCAATACCAAGGGCGAAGACATCATGCAAAAGGGCGCCGTTTCGCGCACCACCAGTTGCGGTGCGCCGTTTTGAGTGCGCTTGTTTTGAGTACGTTTGTGCCAGCATTATCATTTAATTCAAAAAACCAAGCAAAACAGCTGTAGCCGGCCGCCATTCGGTACAATCTACGGATGTTGTCCGAATTCGACCTGATCTCCCGCTACTTCACTCGCGCGCCGCGCAGCAATCTGCATCATATTGCGCTCGGCGTCGGCGACGATTGCGCGCTGCTGACGCCCACTGCCGGCAAGCAGCTGGCCATCTCTACCGACATGCTGGTGGCAGGACGCCACTTCTTTCCCGATGCCGAACCGTTTGCGCTCGGCCACAAATGCCTGGCGGTCAATCTGTCCGATCTGGCGGCGATGGGCGCCCGGCCGCTGGCGTTCACGCTGGCGCTGGCCTTGCCCGCCGTGCATGAAGAATGGCTGGCGGCGTTTTCAGGCGGCTTGCTGGCGCTGGCCGATCAGCATCAATGCGAGCTGATCGGCGGCGATACCACCAAGGGTCCCTTGAATATCTGTATCACGGTATTTGGCGAAACCTCCCCAGGGCAGGCTTTGCGCCGCGACGCAGCACAACCGGGCGACGATATCTGGGTTTCCGGCACACTGGGCGACGCCCGGCTGGCGCTGGCGGTTTACCGGCAAGAACTCGGCACCGAATTGAACGCTGACCTGGCGCTCGGCAGCGACACTTTCATTCTTGCTGCGGCGCGCATGCATCAACCGACGCCACGCATTGCGCTGGGCCAGGCTTTATGCGGCATCGCGCATGCGGCGATCGACATTTCGGACGGCCTGGTCGGCGATCTCGGCCATATCCTGGCGCGCTCCGGCGTTGGCGCTACGCTGGCGGTCGATAGCCTGCCGGCCGGCCCAATCCTGTCGCAACAAACCCAGGCGATCCGCCGCCACTTCACCCTGGCCGGCGGCGACGACTATGAGTTGTGTTTCACCGCGCCTGCCGAGCGGCGCGATGCGGTGTTGGCAGCCGGCCAGGCGGCAGCTACCGCAGTGACCCGCATCGGCAGCATCGACGCCGGCCACGGTCTGCGCCTGCAGGACGCCGGCAATAATCCGCTCAATCTGCAACTTGCTTCTTTCGATCACTTTCTCTCAACATGACGCCACCCAACTCCCCTCCTCAACCGGTCAAGCCTAGCGCCCGCTTCATGCTGTCGCATCCGGCGCACTTCATTGCTCAAGGTTTTGGCAGCGGGCTCTCGCCCATCATGCCGGGCACCTTCGGCACCTTGTTTGCCTGGTTGTCGTATGTGGTGATGACGACCCGCTGGCCGGAAATTTTCACGCCGCTGAACTGGCTGGTCATCATCGCCGCCGGTTTTGTGGTCGGCATCTGGGTTTGCCAGAGCACCGGCCGCCATCTCGGCGCGCCGGATCATGGCAGCATGGTGTGGGATGAAATCATTGCGTTTTGGCTGGTGCTGGTGCTGGTCACGCCGGCCAGCTTGCCGGCGCAGTTCGGCGCGTTTGTCGTGTTCCGTTTTTTCGACATGGTGAAACCGCCGCCGATTGCCTATTTCGATCGTCATTTCAAAGGCGGCTTCGGCGTCATGTGGGATGACATTGTGGCAGCGTTTTATACACTGCTGGCGCTGGCTCTGTGGCGCGTGATTTAGGGCCTGTGACGGATTGCATCTGCCTGCAACAAGTGGCAGTATGTAGCCACCGACCAGGCAGAAAACAGGAGTTGCGACATGAACACCGCGCTTGAAGACAACACCGAACAAATCATCGATCTGGCAGCACAAGTCGGCCGTACCTTGCAAGCCAAGGGCTGGTTCCTGTCCACCGCCGAATCCTGCACAGGCGGCGGCGTATCGCAAGCGATCACTGAAATCGCCGGCTCATCGGAATGGTTTGATTGCGGTTTTGTGACCTATTCCAACGCCTCCAAGACCGAATTGCTGGATATCCCGGAAGCCGAGATTGCCCAGCATGGTACGGTCAGCGAAGAAATTGCCGCTGCCATGGCGGAAGGCGCGCTGGCCAACAGCAATGCCGATGTCACCGTTTCCACCACCGGCATTGCCGGCCCCGGCGGTGCGGTGCCGGGCAAGCCGGTCGGCACGGTCTGCTTCGGCTGGTCAGTCGGCCATCGCACCCATACCGAGCGCCTGGTGTTCTCTGGCGACCGGCGCGCCGTGCGCGAACAAACCGTGATTCATGCGCTGCAAGGTTTGTTGCGCTTTTTGAACGCTTCTTGAAATAACTTCAAACACGAAAACGATTGATCGCGTCGCGGGTTTCTTCGGCCACGCGACGCGCAGCCTGGGCGAAATCTTCGCCGCTGGCCTGATCCGGTTTGTCATACAAGATGGCGCGCGATGAGTTGATCATCATGCCGAGACCGGCCGTCGTTTTGCCTGCATTCACGGTCGCTTGAATGTCCCCGCCCTGAGCGCCGACACCCGGCACCAGCAGCGGCATGTCGCCGATGATGCTGCGCACTTGGGCTAGTTCCTGCGGAAAGGTTGCTCCTACCACCAGCCCGCATTGGCCGTTGGTGTTCCATTTGTCCGCCACCAGACGCGCTACGTGCAGGTACAGCGGCACGCCGTCCACCTTCAGGAATTGCAGATCGGAACCGCCGGCGTTGGAAGTACGGCATAAGACGATGGCGCCGCGATCCTTCCACTCCAGATACGGGGCGACCGAATCGAAGCCCATGTACGGGCTTACGGTGACGGCGTCAGCGCCGTAGCGCTCGAATGCTTCGCGTGCATATTGCTCGGCAGTGGCGCCGATGTCGCCGCGCTTGGCGTCCATCACGATCGGTATGTGCGGGTAGTTTGCGCGCAGATAGTCACAAATCGCTTCCAGCTGGTCTTCCGCCCGCAACGCGGAAAAATAGGCGATTTGCGGTTTGAAGGCGCAGGCGGTGGCGGCGGTCGCATCTATAATTTCCTTGCAGAAAGTAAAGATCGCGTCCGGTTGCTGCTGCAAATGCGATGGAAATTTGGCAATATCCGGATCCAGCCCGACGCACAGCAAGGAATTGTTGGCGCTCCAGGCGGCGGATAATTTTTCGATAAAAGTCACGATGAAGCCTCAATAATACGAACCCCGCATTGTAATGCCAAACCTGCCGCAAGTTGCCTGGATCTGCCGACGGCCCATATTTAGCACTTGAGCGGCCATCGATAGTTTGCTAACGTGCATTGCATTGTTTCGCATTGTTTCTTTTATCAGGGATATTCATGAAAACTTTCTTCAAATGGCTGGCCATTGTTACCTTTGCTTCACTGCTCAGCGCTTGCGGCTACAACGATTTCCAAACCAAGGATGAGGCTGTGAAAGCCGCCTGGGGCGAAGTCGTCAATCAGTACCAGGGACGCGCCGACCTGGTGCCGAAGATCGCCCAGATCGTCAAAGCCTACGCCGTCCATGAAGAAGCTACCTTTGAAGCGGTGACCAAAGCCCGCTCCGCTGCGACCAGTTTTCAGATCACGCCGGAAGTGCTGAACGATCCTGCCGCTTTCGAGAAATTCCAGCAAGTCCAGGGACAGTTATCGTCGGCCTTGTCGCGCTTGATGGCGGTGTCCGAGAATTACCCGCAACTGAAAGCCGACGGCCTGTATCGCGATGCTCAGTCGCAACTGGAGGGCATAGAAAACCGCATCAAGGTGGCGCGTAACCGCTACATCGTCGCGGTGCAGGATTACAACGTGCTGGCGCGCAGTTTTCCGACCAACCTGACCGCGATGGCAATGAGCTACAAGGTCAAGCCATCGTTCACGGTGGACAATGAAAAAGCCATCTCGACCTCGCCTGACGTCGATTTCGGCGGCAAAAAATAATGTCGCATAATGTAGTCCAATCGGCAGTCCAACCGGCAATCCGGGCGGCAGTCCACGCGCGGGTACTGATATCGGCGCTGGCCTTGTGGCTACTGCTGCTGGCGCTGCTGACTGTGCTGGCGGCGCCGGCCGCAGCGCAGACCATGGCGGCCCAGGTGGCGGTGCCGCCCTTGCAATCGCATGTGACCGACCTGGTTGGCATGCTGCAGCCGGAGCAACGCAACGCGCTCGACAATACCTTGAGCGAATATGAGGCGCGCACCGGCAGCCAGATTGCGATCCTGCTGCTCAGCAAGACCGAGCCGGAAGGCATTGAAGACTACGCGGTGCGGGTGGCCGACACCTGGAAACTGGGACGCAAAGGGATCGACGATGGCGTCATTTTGCTGGTCGCAAAGGACAATCCCAAAGCCTTGCGGCGCATGATGATATTGACCGGACGCGGCGTCCAGGGCACCTTGACCGATGCCCAGTCCAAACGCGTATTGCAAGAAATTATCGCCCCGTATTTTTCTAAAAGCGATTACTACGGCGGCCTGACTGCCGGCATCTCGGCCATCATGCCGCTGCTGGATCAGGAAAATTTTGCGCCGCCCAGCCGCAAGTCCGGGCCTGCGCAAGAGCCCTCTTCCGACTGGTTTGGCGCCTTGGCGCCGCTGCTGTTCTTCGGCTTCATCATCTTGGTCACCATCATTTCACGCGCACGCGGTGGCGGCGTCGGTTCCGGCCGCTCGCTCAACAGTAATGTCTGGGGCAACGCCGCCGGCGTCATCATCGGCAGCATTTTGAGCCAGGGCGGACGTGGCGGCGGTTTTGGAGGTGGTGGCGGAGGCGGCGGTTTCAGCGGCGGCGGTGGCGGCATGTCCGGCGGCGGCGGTGGATTCGATGGCGGCGGCGCTTCGGGAGATTGGTGATGGGACAAACTTTACGACGCATCTTGCGTCATTTGCTAACCACCCGGCGCAGCGCGCAACGCGCATTTACCGCAGCCACGCTGAAAGCCATCCAGCAGAAAATTGCGGAAGGCGAAGTCACGCATCGGGCCGAAGTCAAAATGATTGTCGAAGGATCGCTGAGCTTGCCGGCCTTACTCAATGGCGTAAGCTCACGCAATCGCGCCCATGAATTATTCTCGCATTACCGGATCTGGGACACGGAAGAAAACGTCGGCGTCCTGCTCTATGTGAACCTGGCCGATCACAAAGTCGAAATCATTGTCGACCGCGCCATCGGCCGCGCCACCAAGTCTGCCGAATGGCAAGCCGTGTGCAAAACCATGACCAAGGAATTCGCCAACGGCGCATTCCACGACAGCACGCTGGCAGCGCTGGAGCAAATGAACGGCCTGCTGACACGGCACTTCCCCGACCAGGGCCAGAAGAAAAACGAGTTGTCGGATAAGCCGCTGGTATTGTAATCACCCGATTAAATCGACTCTGACCCCAATTAATTATTTGGGGTCAGAGTCGATTTAACTGCTGCTTGTTTCAGCCACCGCTTTTTTCAACCATTCTCGTATACCCACTGCAACAAGCCGTCTTGTGCCGCCTGCCCTCTGGGTGCGTTGGGATGGTTGATCAGGCACACTACCGCGTAGTATTTTCCGGAAGCCGCCAGCACATAGCCGGCTATCGCTCTTACATCATTCAAGGTGCCGGTCTTGACGTGGGCCTGGCCTGCCACGCTTTGATTTTTCAGGCGCTTGCGCATGGTGCCGTCGTAGCCGACTAACGGCATCGAGGAGACGAACTCGGGCATGGTCGGCGATTGAAAGGCGGTGGCCATCATGCGGCCCATGGTCTTGGCCGAAATCCTTTCGTTGCGCGACAAGCCGGAACCGTTCTCGATCACCAGGCCGCTGGCGTCGATGCCCTTGCTGCTCAGCCAGCTCTGAATCGCGCGGGCGCCGCGTTCGGGGGTGGCCGGCACTTTCAAAATGTCAGCGGCAATGGTCAGCAGCACTTGCCGCGCCATGACGTTGTTGCTGTATTTGTTGATGTCGCGTATCACTTCCGGCAAAGTCACTGAACTCCATTCGCTGATCAGGCTGCTGCCGGCCGGTACCACGCCGCTTTTCACGACGCCGCTGAAAGTGCCGCCGAGATCGGCCCACATTTGCCGGAACACCGCGCCGAAGTATTGAGTGGAACTCATCCGGTAGGGATTGATGTACCAGGTCTTTTCACCGCAAGAGGCCGGCAGCACGCCGTTGAAACTGGCGCCGTCGGCATCCACCGCTGCCTGCAGTTTGCCCTGCCAGTCGTCGCAACTGCCGCTGCCCAGGCGCGGCGGCGTGACCGGATAGCCGCTCATCGGTGGATCGATCAGCACATTGACCTGGCGCGTTTCCGGATTCGGCACGAACTGAAAGGTCAGCGTCTTGTAGTTGAGCAACAAGGCGTCAGGGCCGACGTTATACGGCTTCATCGGATCGCCGTCGAATTCGGAGGGATCGTAGGCATTCTCATCAAAGGTACTGCGGTCCAGGACGATATTGCCGCGGATGTCGCGGATGCCCTTGGCGCGGATCTGACGCAGGAACAGCCAGAAATTTTCCAGCACCAGCTTAGGATCGCCGTTGCCTTTGAAGATCAGATCGCCCTGCAATACATTGCCGACCTGGCTGCCGCCGGTATATGCCTGGGTTTTCCAGCGGTAGGCCGGCCCCAGCAACTCCAGCGCGGCGTCGGTCGTCACCAGTTTCATGGTCGACGCCGGATTGAACGGCGTGCCGGCGTTGGCCGAGGCCAGCACGGTGCCTGTGCCGTCGACCTCTTGCACATACACGCCGACGTTTTGCGCCGGAATCCCGGCAAGCTGCAATGCCTTGCTAAACGGCGCGGGTAGTGCGGAAGACTCTTGCGCCTGAACCCCGGTCAGCAAGAGGAAAGACAAGACAAAGAGACTGATTGCGTGGTTTTTGTTCAAGTGGGCACCGGTGAAAAAGAGATGTTGCGTGGAATTATCCCACGCGTTCACGCGATGCCGAGAATGCGGATACAGGCGGATTTGAAATAAGACGATCGGATGAGCAGCAAGCGGAGCAAAAAACGAAGCCGCCGCGGGATGCCGTCAGCGATCCCGATGAGTATCAGCTTGGCCGACTACCTGCCGGCTGCCGGTTCAGAGCAAAGCCGGTATGGCTTCCAGAATAAGCAAGGCCAGCAAAGCGCCGCAAATAGCGCCGATGACGCGCAAGCTGCCTCTGGCTACCTTGGATGCCACCGGTACTTCACCGCACAGTATCAATCCGGCCAAGGCTGCAGGCACAAAGAAAATCAGGTTGTGCATTATCAGGTTGACCATCGCCGTCTCCTTGGTTTAGTTGTAATTTCAGTATAGGTTTTGCATTCTCAAAGACAAGGACAAGTAATTAAACAACAACAAAACCCCTGTTAAAAAGATAAGGGGAAATCGAGGGCGCAAAAGCTTGTGCTGTCCCGCACAATTTTCTTGACCGCCACCCAGAGCGCGGCTACTATCCACCAGTCTAAATTTTATGGAGTCCCTTTAATGGGCACTTGTTCGAGTGACAGTTGTTGCCAGACCCGTTCTGGCGCCGCCTCGGCAAGATAACGCAGGATTTCCCCTGCCGTCATCTCGCCACCGGCGGATGATGGTATCTCCCGTGTCTGGAACCAGTTTCCGGGCACTCGGTGTTCCACCACCTGATCTTGTTTTATCCAAAGTTGCGCAGTCGTAGCTGTAGCGGCAGCGTGCTTGGCTGAATCTGGCTCCGACCATGATGTCTGGAGTCATCGAACATCTGCATTCCAACTCTTGAGATTGACCGAAGATTGTCATCAAGATGTCACCGATCGAATTTACAGTCTGGTGCCGTCCCAGAGCTTTTCTTCTTTTCGCGCACAAGCTGTCATCCGGATGGATTGCCACTCGTTAACACAAAGTTAAAAGCGATAAAGTTAAAAAAGCACACAGGAAGCGCCACACTGATCGACGACAGCCGACCGCATTGCATGAAAAAAGAAGAACTCCATGAATCTGAATATTCTTAAAGAAACATTCGTTAGCTTTGTCCGCACCCACGGCATGGATCGCCACTTCCGCCGTCTTGGCGCCGACATGTTCCGCAGCACGCCGGTTACCAAGGAAGTGCCGGCTTCGCTGGCGGAAACCTTGTCCACCGCTGCCAGTATCGAGATCAACGAACTGTTCAAGAAGCTGCACAGCCGTGCGGACGGCCTGACCGAAGCCGAAGCAGACGAGATCCGTGTCAGCTCGGGCCCGAATGAAGTCGAACATGAAAAGCCGATTTCAAAATGGGCGCATTTGTGGCAATGCTACAAAAACCCGTTTAACCTGCTGCTGACGGTACTGGCCGGCGTGTCGTATCTGACCGAAGATATGAAAGCCACTATCGTCATCGCTTCGATGGTGCTGCTGTCGACGCTGTTACGCTTCGTCCAGGAATCGCGCTCCAATACTGCCGCCGACAAACTCAAGGCCATGGTCAGCAATACCGCTACCGTGCTGCGGCACGATCTGGCCCAGGATATCGCCGAAGAGGCATTGCGCTACTTTGACGTCACCCTGCACCCGAAGGGCGCGCGCCGGATTGAGCTGCCGATCAAGAAACTGGTGCCGGGCGATATCGTCCAGCTCTCCGCCGGCGACATGATTCCAGCCGATCTGCGCTTGCTGACCGCCAAGGATCTGTTTATCAGCCAGGCGGCAATGACCGGCGAATCGCTGCCGGTAGAAAAATTCCTTACCCATCGCGGCGCCGTCACCGGCAACCCGCTGGAACTCGACAACCTGTGCTTCATGGGCACCAACGTGGTCAGCGGATCGGCTACCGCGATCGTCGTCACCACGGGCAACCGCACCTACTTCGGCGCCCTCGCTGAACGCGTCACCGCCACTGACCGTACGCCGACTGCATTCCAGTCGGGTGTCAACAAGGTCAGCTGGCTGCTGATCCGTTTCATGCTGGTGATGACGCCGGTGGTGTTTCTGCTGAACGGCTACACCAAAGGCGACTGGCTCCAGGCTTTCCTGTTTGCGATGTCGATCGCGGTCGGGCTGACGCCGGAAATGCTGCCGATGATCGTCACGTCGACGCTGGCCAAGGGCGCGGTCGCGCTGTCGCGTAAGAAAGTCATCGTCAAGCGGCTCGATGCGATCCAGAACTTCGGCGCCATGGATGTGCTGTGCACAGACAAGACCGGGACCCTGACCCAGGACAAGATTTTCCTGGAGCGCCATACCAACATCCTCGGCGAACAGGACGACCTGGTGCTGGAATATGCCTACCTCAACAGCCACTATCAAACCGGCCTGAAGAATCTGCTGGATGTCGCCGTGCTGGAACACGCCGAGCTGCAACGCGAAATGGCGCTGGCCTCAGCCTATCGCAAGGTCGACGAAATTCCGTTCGACTTCCAGCGCCGCCGCATGTCGGTGGTGGTCAGCGAACGCGACGACCATCACGAATTGATCTGCAAAGGTGCGGTTGAAGAAATCGTTTCGGTCTGTACTCACGCCCGCCACAACGGTCAGGTGGTGCCGTTCACCAAAGAACTGCTGCAAGAAATCTACGACACCACTTCCAGCCTGAACGCGGAAGGCTTGCGGGTAGTGGCGGTGGCCGCCAAGGATCTGCCGCCGACCAAGGAAGTGTACGGCGTGGCCGACGAATGCAACCTGGTGCTGATCGGTTACATCGCCTTCCTCGATCCGCCGAAGGAATCGACCAAACCGGCGCTGGACGCGCTCAAGGAACACGGCATCACCGTCAAGATCCTGACTGGCGACAATGAACTGGTGACGGCCAAGATCTGCCGCCAGGTCGGCCTGGCCGTCGACGGCATGCTGCTTGGTTCCGATGTCGAGAAAATGAGCGATGCCGATCTTGCCGTCGCCGTCGACACCACCACCGTGTTCGCCAAGCTCAGCCCGACCCACAAAGAGCGCATTGTGCGGGTCTTGCACGATAAAGGCCACGTGGTCGGCTTCATGGGCGACGGCATCAACGACGCGCCGGCGCTGCGTGCCGCCGACATCGGCATTTCAGTCGATACCGCAGTCGATATCGCCAAGGAAGCGGCCGATATCATCTTGCTGGAAAAGAGCCTGATGGTGCTGGAAGAAGGCGTGCTGGAGGGCCGCAAGACTTTCGCCAACATGTTGAAATACATCAAGATGACGGCCAGTTCCAATTTCGGCAATGTGTTCTCGGTGCTGCTCGCCAGCGCCTTCCTGCCGTTCCTGCCAATGCTGCCTTTGCAACTGCTGGTGCAAAACCTGCTTTACGATATCTCTCAGATCGCAATTCCTTTCGACAACGTCGACAAGGAATTCCTGGAAAAGCCGCAGCGCTGGAACGCGGGCGAGATCGGCCGTTTCATGATCTACTTCGGCCCGATCAGCTCGATCTTCGACATCACCACTTTTGCAGTGCTGTGGTACATCTTCGGCGCCAACGCGCCGGAACATCAGACATTGTTCCAGACCGGCTGGTTCGTCGAGGGCCTGCTGTCGCAAACGCTGATTGTGCACATGATCCGCACCCGCAAGATTCCATTCTTTCAAAGCCGGGCATCCTGGCCGCTGATGAGCATGACCCTCATCGTCATGCTGATCGGCATCGTGTTGCCGATGTCGCCAATGACCGACTACTTCAAGTTTCAAGGCCTGCCGCTGACTTATTTCCCTTGGCTGATCCTGATCCTGATTGCCTATGCAGTGCTGACACAGGCAATGAAAGGCTGGTACGCGCGCCGCTTCGGCTGGCAATAAGGCTCGCAATACGGCGCAGTATAGATAGGGGAAACCGGGATGAACATGTAAGCCGTCATTCCCGATTCCCCAAGAAAAAAGCCAATCCGCAACGATTGGCTTTTTTACGTCTTGACCAGCAATCCAGGCGCGAAATTTATCCGGCCAGATTATCCGACCAAACCCGCGGCGATATTGATCGACAAACCCAGGATGGCCGAATTGAACAGAAACGTCAGCACCGATTGCATCAACACGATCTTGCGCATGGGCTGGGTCATGATGCTTATATCGGAGGTCTGTACCGCGACTGCCATCGTGAAAGAAAAATAGAGAAAATCCCAGTAGTCGGGATTTTTTTCATCGTCCGGAAACCGCAGCGGCAGTTTGTCTGCATGGCAGGCGTAAAACAGGCGCGCGTAGTGCAGCGCAAAGATGGTGCCCACCAAAAACCAGGAACCCAGCACTGTCATCCCGGTAAACAAATACCGCAGCTCTTTCGGTCCCGGTAAGAAATTCTTGGCTTGCGTCAGCCCGAACACCACCGCTCCGATGCTGGAAACGGCGGCGATGCAAATGAGGACCAATATCACGGTGTCGTTTTCATCTTCCACGGCAGCGCGCCTTTTTACCTGGTTCGAGGTGGCCCGGGTCATCATCCACCAGAGCGTCGCCAGATACGTCCAGACTCCGGCGTTCCAGCCTATCAGCCCCCGTGTAATGGCCGATCCTTGCGGCAGGACGGCCCAGACCACGAGACCGACCAGCAATGCAATCACCAGGCGCGGGTGTGTATGAAAAATCAGGCGGCGTATATGCATGCTTGTCCTTAGTTGAATCCGATATCGATAAGCGGCGAGCTTGCAGTGAAGCAAGCTCGCCGTTTTTTAGTCGATAGCATATTGCAACTGCGGACTCCCGTGTGTTTTCGTTTAGCTTTAGCAGAACGCACACGGTAAACGCTATCGCGTCAGAACGGTTTGTTAGGCATGAATTTCCCGTCCAGGGTAATCACCGCACGCGAGCCGCCCTCCGGATCTTCCACCCGTTTCAGATCCAGCTTGAAGTTGATGGCGCTGATGATGCCGTTATCCGGGCATCACCCTGCACATCGTTGATTTCTCCAAAAATAATCATCGAAACCCACACCATTAACGCCATCGCTGAAATTGTCCGTCGCGCTGTTGCGGCGCAAGGATAGCTACCAGAGCGCGGCGTCGCGGGCCTTTACCGAACTGGCTGCAACCATGACTGCCGATCAAGCGAATGAAAGTTTGGAATGATGAATACAAAAGAATAAAGCGCCCGGCAGGCGCTTTATTCTTCTTTCAGGAGATGTGCAGCAACAGCTGCACTGATTGCCAACTACTTCTCAGCCGCATGCAGTTTGCCGCCCGCTACGGTGAGAGTCGTCTCACCGTGTTTGCGCCGCAACTTGCGCCCGGCCCATACCAGCAAGTCGTCAACATAGGTAGACACCACAGGTATCACCAGCAAGCTCAGGAAGGTCGATGTCACCAGACCGCCGATGACCGCGATCGCCATCGGGCCGCGGAAACTGGAGTCTGCTCCCAATCCCAAGGCGATAGGCAACATGCCGGCGCCCATCGCGATGGTGGTCATGACGATCGGCTGGGCGCGCTTGTGGCAAGCATCCATCAAGGCGTCGAAGCGGCTCATGCCGTGATCGCGTCTGGCGACGATGGCGTACTCGACCAGCAGAATCGAATTCTTGACGGCGATACCCATCAACATCAGCAAGCCGATGAGGGATGGCATGGAGAACGAATTGTGCGTGATCAACAACGCCGCAAATGCGCCGCCGATGGACAAAGGCAATGCGGCCAGAATCGTCACCGGTTGCAGGAATCCCTTGAACAGCAGCACCAGCACCATGTAGACGCACAGCACGCCAGTCAGCATCGCCAGAGCGAAACCGGAAAACAATTCCTTCATGATTTCGGCATCGCCCAACTCACCGCGCTTGACGTTAGGCGGCAGGTTATTCAGACTCGGCAATGCATTGACCTTGGTCATCACTTCGCCTAGTTCATGGCCGTTCAGTTCGACGTGGATGATGACGCGGCGGTTACGATCGATGCGGTCGATACGCGCCGGCCCGCTGTCGAAACGGATGTCGGCCACCGAGCTTAGCGGCACGTTGCCGCTCTTGCCTTGCACCGCCAGACGCTCCAGCACGCTCATATCGTGCCGCGCGGTTTCCGGCAAACGCACACGGATCGGCACCTGGCGTTCCGGCAGATTCAGCTTGGCGACCGATTGATCGTAATCGCCCGAAGTCGCTATGCGCAGCGTCTCGCCAATCGCTGAAGCGGTGACGCCGAGATCGGCGGCTTTGGCAAAGTTAGGCGTGACGATGATCTCCGGCCGCACCAGGCTGATGCTGGAAGTGATGTTGCCGAGATCCGGGATAGTGCGGATTTCACGTTCCACCGCTTGCGTCACTGCGCTCAGCGCCTGCGGATCATCGCCGGAGAGCAGCAGCTGCAGCTCTTCGCCGCTACCGGCAGCGCCAACGGTATACCGTAAGCCGGGCAGCTGCTGCAGCAGCTTGCGCAACTCTATGTCGACCTCGCTCTGCTTTTTCTTGCGTGCCGGCGGTTCTTTGAGCAGTACGGTCAGGGTGGCGCGCCGTGCATCGTCGCCGCCGATCGCGCTGTATACCTGGGATACGTCTTTATTGGTCATCAACAGCCGGCGCGCTTGCTCTGCGCTAGCGCGGGTTTCCGCCAGGATGCTGCCAGGCGGCAGTTCCAGCGTGACTTGCGTTTGCCCTCTGTCGCTAGCCGGGATGAAGCCAGTCGGCAGGAACGGGATCATGGCCAGGGATGCGATAAAAAATACGCCCGCCATGACCATGGTCTTGACCCGATGACGCATGCACCAGGATGCAATCACCATGTATTTCGCCATCAGACGGCTTTCCTTTTTCTGATGCACGATAGGCTTCAGCAGATAGGCAGCCATCATCGGCGTCAACAGGCGCGCCACGACCAGCGAGGTGGTAACCGCAATGGCGGCGGTCCAGCCGAATTGCTTGAAGTATTTGCCGACGATGCCGCTCATGAATGCGGTTGGCAAGAACACCGCGACCAGTGTGAACGTAGTCGCCACCACCGCCAGGCCGATTTCATCGGCCGCCTCCATCGCTGCTTGATACGGGGTTTTCCCCATGCGCAAGTGGCGCACGATGTTTTCGATTTCAACAATCGCATCGTCAACCAGGATCCCGATGACCAGCGCCAGCGACAGCAAGGTCACGCCGTTGAGGGTAAAGCCGAGGAAATTCATCACCATGAAGGTCGGGATGATGGACAAGGGCAGCGCAGCCGCTGCAACCAGCGTTGCGCGCCAGTCGCGCAGGAAAAACCAGACTACCAGCACCGCCAGGATCGCGCCCTCATATAACAGCGACATGGAGCCGTCGTAGTTTTCCTGGACCGCATCAACGTTATTGAAAGCTTCTTCGATCTTGACGTGCGAGGCTTTCTCGTTCAACGCGGCGATCGCTTTCTTGACCGCTTGGGCTACCGTGATTTCGCTGGCGCCTTTGCTGCGCGTGATTTCGAATCCGACCACCGGCTTGCCGTCGAAGAGCGTGATCGCAGTGCGCTCACCGATACTGTCGCTTACCTTGGCGACCTGGTCCAGCCGGATAATGTGGCCGTCCGGCAAAGCCATCTGCAAGGCGGCGATCTCCGCCACATTGCCAACCGTGCCGATAGTACGTACCGATTGCCGGGCGCCGCTGATATCGGCTTTGCCGCCCGGCGCCTCCTGTTGCACGCGCTGCAGCTGGCGCGAGATCTGCGCCGCAGATACATTCAACGCCGCCATGCGTTCCGGATCTAGTTCGACCAATACCTCGCGGTTGACGCCGCCTACTCTGGATATCTTGCCGACGCCGGACACCGACAGCAAGGATTTGGCAACGTCGTTATCGACGAACCAGGACAAGGCCTCTTCATCCAGCTGATCGGATTTTACGGTGTAGGTGATGATCGGCTGGCCGGAGGTGCTGGCCTTGCCGTAAACCGGATCGCGGAGATCGGAAGGCATGTCGCTGCGAACCCGGTTGACTGCGTCGCGGACATCGTTCATCGCTTCGGCGATGTCTTTTTCCAGGCGAAATTCGATCTGGGTAAACACTACGCCATCGTTGATGGTGGTGTAGATATGACGGATATCGGTGACGGTAGCCACCGAATTTTCAATCTTGCGCGCAACCTCTGTTTCCAGCTGCGACGGCGACGCGCCCGGCAAGCTGGCGGTGACCGAAATGAAGGGAAATTCGATATCTGGCTGGTCCTGCACAATCATGCTTTTGAAACTCATCAGCCCCATGATGGTGAGCATGATGAACAGCAAAATGGCCGGAACCGGATGTTTGATCGAGAGAGCGGAAAAATTCATGGCGGTCCTCGCTTACTTCATGGCCAGTGGCGCAGGATGGTCAGCATGGGCAGCGGCCGGCTTGTTCTCTGCCGGATTCGCCACCCGCACGGTGTCGCCATCGGCCAGGAATCCTGCGCCCTTTTCTACCAGCGTCATCGTCGGCGTGATGCTGTTGGCGCCGTTGACACCGTCGAGCACTTCAATCCGTTCACCGACGCGACGCCCCAAGGCCACTTTGGTTTGTATGACCTTATCGTCCTTGCCCAGTTGATAGACATAGCTAAAGCCATCGCGCATCACCACCGCGCTTTGCGGCAAGGTGAGCGCTTCGGCGTGGCCCAGCTGGAACTGGCCGGTGCCGAACATGCCGGCGTGGGCGCTGCCTGGCACGGGCAAATCGACATACACCAAGGCATTGCGGGTAACCGGATCTACCGTGGGCGCAATCATGCGCACCTTGCCGTCCACCAGCACGCCGTTGGTAACACGCAATTTCACTGCCTGTCCGACCTTGATCTGCAACAAATCGCTAGCATTGACTTCCGCGCGCCATTCGAGACGATTCTGGCGAATCAGCTTGAATAGCTCTTGGCCCTGGGCCGCCACCGCACCGACCGTCGCCGTACGCGAGGAAATGACACCATCATCGGGCGCAATCACCTGCGTCTGGCGCAGCCGGATCTGCTGCATTTCCAGGCTTGCCTGCGCTGACAGCAGACGTGCTTTGGCGCTGCGCTCGGCCACCTCATATTGGGTGGTTTGCTGGCCGCTCAAGGCGCCGCTGTTGACCAAAGTCCGCGCTCGTTCGGCATTCGCGTCGGCCTCTGACAAAGCAGCGCGCGCCTCTTCCACCGCAGCTTTTTGCTGAGCCACCTGGGCCGCCACGCTTTCATTGGTAAACCGCGCCAGGACCTGGCCGCGCTTGACGACGTCGCCGACATTGACATTCACTTCCGCCAGCAACAAGCCGCCCAGTTCGCTGCCGACCACGGCTTCTTGCCAGGCGGCGATGCTGCCGTTGGCGGACAGAGACAGCGGCCAGTCGACGCTTTGCGCTTTGGTAGTGGTGACGGTGAGCGACGCCTTCGGCTTGGCCGGCTCCTTATCTTTATCGCCGCCGGATTTGGCGTGATTGCTGGTGGTCGCCCAGAATGCGCCGCTGCCGATCACAACGATGACCGCGACGATTGCTGCTTGCTTGAGAGATGGCTTTTTCATGACGGTATTCTTTACGGATATTGTTAAGACCGATCGGTGTTTGGCGCTGTCGCAGGTGTGGCTGATATTGCCGCCTGCTCCTTGTCATTACGCCAGCCGCCGCCCAGGGCTTTGTATAGTGCGATCCAGGCGGTTACGTGTTCGCGTTGTACGCTGATTTGAGTTTGCTGCGCCGCCAGGAAAGTACGGCGCGCATCCTCCAGTTCAAACAAGCTGCCGCTGCCGGCTTTGAATTTGTCGTCGTTGGCGTGGAAGTAGCGTTCATATTCCCGCGCCGCCAGCGCCGCATCGTCTTCACGCCGCGCCGCTGCATCCAGCCTTACCAATGCTTCCTCGATTTCCCGTGCGGCGGTCCGGACTTGCAATTGGTAGCCGGCGTAAGCCTCGTCATAACGCGCTTGAGCGAGGTCGACCTGAGCCTTGCGGCGGCCTGCATCAAACAAGGGCAAGTTGAGCGAAGGACCGAACGACCAGGTATTGGAACGTGTGCGCTGGCCGTCGAAACGCAAGCCGGCGACACCAATGCTGCCTAACAGCGAAATGCTCGGATACCGATCCGCCTGGGCGACATTGATCTCGGCGCTGGCCGCGGCGAGTTCCCGCTCGGCCGCGGCGATATCGGGCCGTTGCGACAAAGCATGCGCCGGCACGCTCTCGACGGCGATGTCGCGCGGTTGCGGCAAGTGTTGATTGAGTGCGAGCTTGGTGCGCAAACTTGGCTCAGGAATGTCGGTCAACGCCACCAGCGCCTTGATATCCAGATCGCATTCGGCGCGCTGCACGATCAGCTTTTGCCGGGCGTCGGCGGTCGATCCGTTAATCAGCGCGCCGTCGGCGGGCGCAGTGAAGCCAGCCTTGACCTTGAGCGCCGTCAGCTGCGAGGTCTGTTCGCGCGAGGTCAAGTCTTGCTCCAGCATCGCCGTGATCGCCACGCAGGCCCGGTAGTTCACCAAGGTGCTGCCGACTTCGGCCGCCAGCGATACCCGGGCGCCATACCAATCCGCGTTACGGGCGAATACACGCGCATTGGCGGCGTCGGCGGCTTTGCGTTTGCCGCCGAACAGATCAAGCTCCCAACTGGCGTCAAAGGTCGCGCTGTTGCTGGTGGTGATCAGGGCAAGGTCGCCGGTACTGCCGGAGAGCGCGCGGCTGCGTATGCTGCTGGCATTGGCTGCCAGCGCAGGATATAGCGCACTGCCGGATGAAACCGCCGTCGCACGGGCTTGCGCAATACGCGCCAGAGCCTGGGCCATACTAGGATTGTTGGCCTGAGCCGTGGCAATCAACTCGCTCACCAGAGGATCGTCGAATTGCGACCACCAGCGCGTCAAATCGGTCACGCCGTCGGCGGCTGCTGCCGGTTTAGGCAGACTGGCTTGGAATTGCGGCAGTACCGCTTGTGATGATGTGGCTGGCGAGGGTACCTGATAGGTAGGCCCAACGACACAACCGGCGATCACGGACAGCAGGGGTACGCTGCCGAGCATCTTGTATAAACGCATCCTTTTCCCTTACATGATTTTTTGAGGGGCTCCCAAATGCGGGATTTTTTGTTGTTTATGCTGTTTTACCGGGTTCAGCGTTGTCTCTGATGATTTGCTGAACTCTCCAATGTACAGTGTGTGCCGACACTGTAAAGAGGAAAATTGCTGCTGAGTATGCGATTGCGACAATCTGCAGAATCGTGGGGATCAATCGACTAAAACACGGGACGGAATGCATGCAGGCCGGGCAGCAAGAAATATCTTTGAAAAGATTATCAAAATATCACTTTCGAGTCTACTATTGGCATTCAATCAAATTTCTGCGCAGCAATAATAGCTGCTTCGGCCCTGTTTAGTAAGTGCCATACCACTTTTGCTCGACTAGATTATGCATGTAACAGCCCGCTGAAAATGCAGTAGACAGCATCTGAGACGGCCCCAGCCAGAGCCGTGCATGATGCCCGATTTCTTTGCATTATCGTTAACCGATTATGAAGACCGAAGAATTCTTGCTGGAAGCCGGGAAAATATTGCCGCTGTATTGCCGCTGATTGGATTGGCGACGCCGGCGATTTGCGGGCACCGGCAGATGTGGGAAAAGCCAGCCGCCACCACTTTGTTTCCGGAACGGCAGCTGCCCCGTATCTGCGGGGCGATACTCGAGGAGCTGGCGCCGGGCGTCGATAACATACATGAAATAGCGTCCGGCAATACAGATGGAAATCAATGCCCTCTTCCTTGTATCGTCATTACTTTGTCATGTGTTCAGGCTAATATTTCCGGAGATGCATCTCCTCTTATCTACGAAAGACTACTCATGTACATCCGCCTGGGTTCGCCCTTCATCACCAAATCCTTGGTCCGTTCCATCGTTATTGGATATAGCCTACTCGTAACTGCTTGCAGCAGTACAAATGGAGATGTATCTACTGCAGGCACAGCAGCGTCCGGCTCTTTCAAAACACTTGACGGCGCACGTCCCCTAGTCATCGGCCATCGTGGGTTACCAGGTTTGTATCCTGAAGAGACTCGAGCTTCTTACGAGAACGCGGCAGATGCTGGAGCAGATTCGCTTGAATTGGATCTGCACATGACAAAAGACTGCGTGTTGGTCGCACGACACAACCCATGGCTGAGCGACAACACAAACGTTGCTGAAGTGGCAAAGACGAACGCCGCTGTAGCGGCCCGCAAACGTACCGTCCCAGGCGTATTGATTAATGTGAAATATCCAGCCGTACCGGAAAATGGCCCGACTCAGTATCTGAGCGATTTGACCAATCCCAACGATCCAAAATCAGTATTGAAATCGTTAGTCGTTGATGGCGAGGATCATACCAACGACTGGTCAATCAGCGATTTCACGATGGCCGAACTTAGGCAATGGATAGGCGGCACCACCTATGATGCCCGCGACCAGCGCCCAACCGACCTGAACGGCAAGTTGCCGATTTTGAGTTTTCAGGAAGTGATCGACATTGCAAAAGCGAAAAGCGCAGCTACAGGCCGCCTCATTACGACCTATCCAGAAAGCAAAAATCCGATCTGGAACAATGCCCAAGCCATTGCCAATGGTTGCGGCGCACCAGGCGGCCATCCCTTTGAGGAGGCTTTCCTCAAAGCCCTCAAAGACAACGATCTCAATCGCAAAGACGCCCCGGTCTTCGTACAAAGCTTTGATCCAGCCAGCTTGAAATACCTGCGCTCCATCGGTCTGAAATCCAAAGCAGTTCAGTTGGTCGATGGAAACGGCATGAATTTCAAGACCGGCGAAACCATTTTCATCACCGACAAACCCAACACTTTCGTCAGTGGCCGTCCATATAGCTGGACCGTAGCGGGCGACCCACGCTCCTTTGGAGCGATGCTTACACCGGCAGGATTGGCCGAGGTCAAAACCTACGCCGACGGCATCGGTCCGTGGAAGCCGCAGGCAATGTCGCTCACCGCCGCTCCGGCCCGAGATTCGTCGTCAAAAGCTAGCTTAGCTGAGGTCGACACCATCAAGCCAACCAGCTTGATTAGCGATGCCCATAAGGCCGGTTTGTTCGTCCATATCTTCACCTTCCGCAACGAAGCGAAATACTTGGCCGGAGTCTACAAAGGAGACCCAACGGCAGAGTACTTGGCCTTTTACCGAGCCGGTGTTGATGGCGTATTTACAGATTTCACGCCAACCGCATTTTCTGCGCGCACCACCTACCTTAAAGAAATAACGCGCTAATTAACTAACAGCATTGATGTCTTTGGCGCCTCATGCAAAACCGCGTGAGGCGACAACGCATGCCGTGCTGCCCATTCAATAATTGAAGCGGCCCCCTGCGCTCCTACTAATTGACAGCTGAATCAATCGCTTTGGACGTCATTTCACTTTGATGAAGACGCCATTGTTGTTGAACCGGCCGCGGGTGGTCTCCCTTATCGGCGAAGTGCTTGTTGTTACTTGGGAATAAAAACTTGAATGAAGCGCCTGTGCCAGCTGCCTCGGCTTGGCAACCAGCGGTTACTTTCGAGTCGCCGTTTTTTGTTGGGCGCCGGAGTTGTCCGCAATTCTGGCCAGGAACGCTATTGCCGCATGTTCGAGCTGTGAAATACCGGGTTCTTCAACCGGAAAGTGGCCACACTTCTCAAGTAAAACTAGCGTCTTGTCACCCTTGATGCGGTCAAAAAAGGGCCGGCTAGATTCAATGCTTGTCCAACGATCTGCCGCTGGGTGCGCAAGCAGCACCGGACAAATATCGAAATTTTCCGGCTCAATGGCCGGTCTGACGGAGAAAATTGATTGCATGAAGCTCACGGGAACCCGCACGCCACCGCCGAACGGATCTTCGGCGACTAGCTGGGACAGCTCCGGATTGTTAGACATTGCTCCCATTTTTGTGAACCATTTAATAGGGAACTTGAGATTGCCTATCAACTTCGCAAACAATGGCATCAAAGGCATCAGCCCATGTAATACCGCGCCATTCTTGGCGAACTGTTTTTTAGCGAGTCGCAACCGGGGATCCACTAATGTGGTTGCAATGACTCCTGCGATCGATCCTGAACCCAGCTGTGCCGCGCTTAAATAAGCAAGATAACCGCCAAGGCTGCCGCCGCACAGAACAATGCGACGCCCATTTCGCTTGTATTCACTGGCAACAAGATCGCTCAGCACTCGAATCCATGCGTCATATCTGACCATCGATGAGTCATTCTTGCTCAAGCCGTAGCCAGGAAGATCAGGCGCAACCACTTCATAACCTGCCTTTCGGAGCAGGAGCCCAACTGGCGCGAAGAGTCGTCCATAGCCACCACCGCCATGCACGACGATGATCGTGAGTGGCGCTTCGTGACATGGATAACGGTCTATGTGAATTGACGCACCACGCCATTCAAACCACTCCTCATCTGGCGCATTTTCGGATGTGACCCGCGCGTGGGGTGGAAAGAATCTTTGGTATTTTTTCCAGTAGATTTCTGTTTGATATGTCTTACGCAACATAGGGACGCCTTATGGTGGTACCCGGAGTTTGAGCTCAGCGAGCGTTGATTGCGATGGTTTGCTGAGGCGCAATGCATCTCCTGGTTCAAGATTTTTCAGTTTTCAATGACGGGTTCAGGAATTCTAAGTCCTTGTTTTCACTCAGTTGCCATTCAGGACTTTATTCCGATGAGACACTTGTCGATTCGCTTAACATACTCGAACGACTGCCCCCACGTAGAAACATCCGTGCTCCAGCGTCAATACATACGGTAAAACAAGATTCCGACGGTTTGTTGATGGAAATATAAAGGAGCTCACTTTGCCTCAAGCATTGCCTTCGTGACAAGTACGATAGCTTATGGAAGGAAAAAGCCGATGTCTACAAGAATGTGGGCTTGAAAAATCAACAGAGCATCCCTATACTTAGCACTCGTTAGGAGAGAGTGCTAACAATCTCCTCGACCTAGTCACTGTGCGGCGCATCTATATAGCAAAGCAGAGCGGTCAGTTCACTTTGCTGCGATGTTGCTGCAAATACAAATAACCTGTTGAATCTTAAGGAGTCACATATGAATCTTCGTCCTTTGCACGATCGCGTCATCGTCAAGCGTCTCGACCAGGAAACTAAAACCGCATCCGGTATCGTTCTGCCAGAAGCTGCCGCCGAAAAGCCGGATCAAGGTGAAGTTCTGGCCGTCGGTAACGGCAAGATTCTGGACGACGGCAAAGTCCGTCCGCTGGCAGTCAAGGTTGGCGATCGCGTTTTGTTCGGCAAATACTCCGGCCAAGCCGTCAAGATCGACGGTCAGGAACTGCTGGTTATGCGCGAAGAAGACCTGTTTGCCGTAGTTGAAGGCAAGTAATTCCGGTTAAACCGGGATTATCTGATTGATCGGCGCCCAGCGCTTCACATCAGGTCACTAACTACACAATCGAATTCAAACCTGTTCAGGAGAATCAAACATGGCAGCAAAGCAAGTAATTTTCGGCGATGAAGCACGCGCCAAGATCGTCAACGGCGTCAACATTCTGGCTAACGCAGTTAAGGTAACTCTGGGTCCTAAGGGCCGTAACGTGGTTCTGGAGCGTAGCTTCGGCGCGCCAACCGTGACCAAGGACGGTGTTTCGGTTGCTAAAGAAATCGAACTGAAAGACAAGCTGGAAAACATGGGCGCGCAGCTCGTGAAAGAAGTCGCTTCCAAGACTTCCGACAACGCTGGTGACGGTACTACTACCGCTACCGTGCTGGCACAAGCCATCGTTCGCGAAGGCTTCAAGTACGTTGCAGCCGGTTTCAACCCTACAGATCTGAAGCGCGGTATCGACAAAGCTGTCATCGCCGTCGTTGCAGAAATCAAGACTCTGTCGAAGCCAACCACAACCAGCAAGGAAATCGCACAAGTTGGTTCGATTTCGGCTAACTCCGACACCGACATCGGTGAAATCATTGCCAAGGCAATGGACAAAGTCGGCAAAGAAGGCGTGATCACGGTTGAAGATGGCAAGTCGTTGGAAAACGAACTGGACATCGTCGAAGGTATGCAATTCGACCGTGGCTACCTGTCGCCATACTTCATCAACAACCAGGAAAAACAGGTTGTTGCTCTGGAAAATCCGTTCATCCTGCTGTTCGACAAAAAAGTATCGAACATCCGCGATCTGCTGCCGATCCTGGAACAAGTTGCCAAGTCGGGCCGTCCTCTGCTGATCATCGCAGAAGATGTCGAAGGCGAAGCGCTGGCTACTCTGGTGGTCAACAACATCCGCGGCATCCTGAAGACTGCAGCTGTCAAGGCTCCTGGCTTTGGCGACCGTCGTAAAGCCATGCTGGAAGACATCGCTATCCTGACCGGCGGCCAAGTGATCGCTGAAGAAGTCGGTCTGACACTGGAAAAAGCTACCCTGGCAGAACTGGGCCAAGCCAAGCGTATCGAAATCAGCAAGGAAAACACTACCATCATCGACGGTGCCGGCGAAGCCATCACCATCGAAGCTCGCGTCAAGCAAATCCGTGCGCAAATCGAAGAAGCTACTTCGGATTACGACCGTGAAAAACTGCAAGAACGCGTTGCCAAGCTGGCCGGCGGCGTTGCTCTGATCAAAGTCGGTGCAGCTACCGAAGTTGAAATGAAAGAAAAGAAAGCACGCGTTGAAGATGCTCTGCACGCTACTCGCGCTGCGGTTGAAGAAGGCGTGGTTCCTGGCGGCGGCGTTGCCTACCTGCGCGCACGTGCTGCAGTCAAAGACCTGAAGGGCGACAACGCCGATCAGGAAGCCGGTATCAAGATCGTGCTGCGCGCGATCGAAGAGCCACTGCGTCAAATCGTATTCAACGCTGGCGACGAGCCATCGGTTGTGATCAACGCAGTATTGGCTGGCAAAGGCAACTACGGTTACAACGCTGCCAACGGCACCTACGGCGACCTGGTTGAACTGGGCGTTCTGGATCCAGCCAAGGTTACCCGTATGGCATTGCAAAATGCCGCGTCGGTTGCCGGCCTGATCCTGACTACCGATGCAATGGTTGCTGAACTGCCGGAAGACAAGTCGGCTGGCGGCATGCCAGGCGGCATGGGCGGTATGGGTGGCATGGGCGGTATGGACGGCATGATGTAATTTTGGCGGGGCCTGCATATTCGGCCCCTGCTAATAGGCATCGGTTGTTACGCTTTGAAAAAGCCTGCGATAGTTTTCTATCGCAGGCTTTTTTCATTGCGCAGTCAAGAGTCAACAGGGGATAGAGTTTATGAGCCGCCGCAGCGCGGCGAATTACTCTGACCCCGATTAACTCCGCCCCCAATTTAACTGCGGATGTATATACCTGACAGTAATAACGCCATGCCTAAATGTTCCTTCCCATGCTTAACAAACGCTTATAAAATTAACAGTTATTAAAATACATAACGGCGGCGAGATTGTTGATGTTTATGCAATCAGCTGCCTTTTTTCATTCTGAGATGATAGAAATCAAAGCAGTCACCCAGCGCTTCAATGGCGCGCGCGGCCCGGTCGATGCGGTCCGTGACGTTAATCTGAGCATACGCAAGGGCGAGATCTTCGGCATCATCGGCCGCAGCGGCGCCGGCAAAAGCACCCTGGTGCGTTGCCTCAATTTGCTGAACCGCCCTACTTCCGGCAATATCATCGTTGACGGCAAAGACCTGACCGCGTTGAACCCCGACCAGCTGCGCAGCGCGCGGCGTGAAATCGGCATGATTTTCCAGCATTTCAATTTGCTGTCGTCGCGCTCCGTGTATGACAATATCGCGCTGCCGCTGGAATTGGCCGGTCTGTCCAAAAGCGATATCGATAAAAAGGTCACGCCGCTATTGGAACTGGTTGGGCTGACTGCCCTCAAGGATAGTTATCCGGCGCAAATCAGCGGCGGCCAGAAGCAACGCGTCGGCATCGCCCGGGCGCTGGCCAACGAGCCGAAAGTATTGCTGTCCGACGAAGCCACCTCAGCGCTCGATCCGGAAACCACCCGCTCGATCCTGGAACTGCTGCGCAAGATCAATCGCGAGCTGGGCCTGACGATTGTCTTGATTACCCATCAGATGGAAGTCATCAAGATGATTTGCGACCGCATGGCGGTGATGGAACGCGGCGAGGTGATTGAACAAGGCGAAGTGCTTGAGCTGTTCCGTTCGCCCAAACATGAAGTCACGCGCGCCTTGATCGGCGATGTAATTGCCCAGGAATTGCCGCAAGGCGTATTGCAGCGCCTGCGCGCGCGACTGGCGCAAAGCGACGCCGGCAGTGGCACCGATCATCTGTTCCGTTTTGCGTTTACCGGTTCCGGGGTTGATCAGCCTTTGCTGTCGGAAGCGGTGCGCAAATTCGATCTGGATTTCAATATCCTGCACGGCCAGATCGACGAAATACAAGGACAGGCATTTGGTTCGCTGGCGATTCTGGCGAATGGCACTAGCGAAAACATCAGCGCCGCCATGGCTTACCTGAGCGCGCAAGGCGTCACCGTAGAGGAATTGAATCATGTCATCTGAAATGCTCGATCTGTTTTTATCGTCATTCGGCGAAACCTTGATGATGGTCGGCATCTCCGGCATTCTCGGCGCCCTGCTCGGCGTGCCGCTGGGCATAGCCTTGCATCTGACCGGCCGCGAGGGCGTCTTGCCGCAGCCGGCTTTCAACCGCATCGCCGGACTGATCGTCAACGCCGTGCGCTCTACCCCGTTCATCATCCTGCTGGTGGCGGTGATTCCATTCACGCGCTTTTTCGTCGGCACCTCGATCGGCACCGCGGCAGCGATTGTGCCTTTGACGATCGCCTCCGCGCCTTTCATCGCTCGCCTGGTGGAAACCGCGCTGCGCGAAGTCGACCGCGGCTTGATCGAAGCAGCGCAGGCGATGGGCGCCACGACCTGGCAAATCGTCTACAAGGTGCTGGTGCCGGAAGCATTTGCCGGCATCGTCGCCGGCCTGACGATTACCTTCGTCAGCCTGGTCGGTTACTCGGCGATGGCAGGCGCCATCGGCGGCGGCGGCCTGGGCGATCTGGGGATACGCTACGGTTATCAACGCTTCTTGCCGGAGGTAATGCTGCTGGTGGTGGTGATCCTGATCGTGTTCGTGCAACTGGTGCAGACTCTGGGCGATATCCTGGTGCGCCGCCTCAGTCATCGCTGATTTTTCGCTGTTTTTTTGAGCCCATCCCACGCTTGCCGCGCAGGGTTCGCCATGATTTTTGAAAGGAAGAAAATGAATCGTCGTCAATTAGTCCAATTCTTTACTGGCCTGAGTCTGCTCGCAGGCCTGAGTGCAGCTCCCGTCAGCGCTACCTTCGCGCAGGACAAGCCGATCAAGATCGGCGCCACCGGCGGTCCGCATGCGCAGATTCTGGAAGTCGTCAAAAAAATCGCGGCCAAGGATGGCTTGAATATCCAGATCGTCGAATTCAGCGACTATGTGCAGCCCAATGCAGCGCTGGCAGCCGGCGACCTGGATGCCAACAGCTATCAGCATCTGCCTTATCTGGAAGCGCAAATCAAGGATCGCGGCTACAAGCTGGTGAATGTCGGCTACACCATCACCTTCCCTATGGGCGTGTATTCGAAGAAAATCAAATCCCTCAAGGATCTGAAAAACGGCGCGCGCGTCGGCATCCCTAACGATCCGACCAACGGCGGCCGTGCCTTGCTGTTGTTGCAGGCGCAAGGCGTATTGAAATTGAAACCAGACGCCGGCCTGAAAGCGACGCCTCTGGATATCGCCGACAATCCGAAGAAACTGAAGATCGTCGAAATCGACGCCGCCCAATTGCCGCGCTCGCTGGACGATCTGGATGCGGCCGCGATCAACGGCAACTATGCGGAATCGGCCGGCCTGGATCCTACCAAGGACGGCATCGCCATCGAAGCGGCGAAGGGTCCTTACGCCAACGTCATTGCGGTGCGTAGCGCCGATAAAGACAAGCCTTGGGTGGCCAAACTGGTCAAGGCTTACCATAGCCCGGAAGTCAAACAATATGTCGTGACTCAGTTCAAGAGCGCGGTGATTCCAGCCTGGTAAATCGGAACTGCGAAAAACGGCCCGCGTTGCTTGTGCAGCGCGGGCTTTTTTTTATCCCGTGACCCGTCCTGAATTAGGTTGACACTTTTTCGATGAAGAGAAGGAGTGTCAAATGGAGCAAGAGATGCGGCGCAGCCAACGTGATTACAGCCTGGCTTTTAAATTGAGCGTTGTCGAGCAGGTAG